>JALHTV010000179.1 GCA_022866005.1 Phycisphaerae bacterium | reverse complement strand
TGGAAGATCATCCGCACCAAGCGATTGACCGGCGAGAGTCATGTTAGCCATCGCCAATCCGCGAGCGCGAAATGAACTGACAAGAGCGGTCTTGACCGCCTTCTCCGCTGTACGGCCCTGTTCCTCAGTCATGGTCGGGCATGAGCGTTTCATCGTCAATCGGAACTGGCCCAGGGCTTGCTCTTCATCGTTGCGCCTTTCGGCTGCCACTTTGGCGACCTGCTCCCTACCGAGCGGCGTTGCGCCATATGCCCCCTCCACCGTGGTCGCAAGGCCACTTGTGCATAGTGCCTGTAGGGCCGTTCCCACGGCTTGAGCAAAATCGGGGGAGCGGGTCAAGAGCGCCAGCGATGGATCGGCTAGGATGTGTTCTGGCGGCATTGGCTCAGAGGCGCCAGCCAATACTCTCAAGACAAGAGGAGCAACGCACCCTGGATCGGCTGCTGCGACAAGCCGCAGTCGCCGGAAGAGCAACAGGGATGCGGCAGCCTCTTCTTGGTCGGCATTCACTGGAGAGGACGACGGGACTGCGACTCGCCGAGAGCAGATAAAGTGATCGGCAACTCCCAGGAGCCGCCTCAGCTGCGAGTGGCTTCCATCATGGTCCTTATACGGAACGACCTGAATGTTGTATTGCTCTCGAAACTCTCTGATTTCGGCGGAGGTAATGCTTGTCAGAGCCATGTAGATGGGGTGCAGAGGACTGGCCGTGTGCTTGGCTACGCGCAGGATCAATTGAAGGTCGGGATCCTTCATGCCATGCCCCACGATGAAGACATGGAACATCTCGAAAACTTGCCGCAGTTTCTCTCGCAGGTACTCCGCGCTCGGAGACGCGAGAATACGGTCATAGTCCTGGGATGTCAGAACTACATCGTCAGGGTGGTCGAGATCGGAATGAACCTTGATTACGAGGTGGCTCACCCCGTCTCGAAGAAGCGACAGGTCTTCAGGGCGATTCAGGACCACTCGGTAGTGCTCTCCGGCTTCCGCAAGGTACCGCTGTAGCTCGTCATCGAAGTTAGTGGTGAGGTAGCATGCAAAAGGCCACCGGGCGAGAATGCTGTAGATCGGATACCGAACTGGCGCGAAGCCACGTCTGAGCAGAGACTTAGTATGGGAAATCAGTGCAGCTTTCCCTCCCAAGTCAATCTCAGCCTGCCGAAACAGAGCCGGATGGTCTTCCTTGGCAAGCAGGGCAGCGTAGGATTCCTTATCCGCTTTCGGGTTTTGGCCCAGCACATGGTCGCGTGTCGCTTCTGCGAGAGCTTTCCAGGAAGGGTAGCCTAGCTCACAGGACGGGCCAGAACCTACCATGGCAAAGCAACGCCCTGAGTTGATCTTCTTCATTAATTCTGGATCAAACATCACGGCCTCCTAGCATGTGCTTGCGGGCCACATTTTCGGCGGCCTCTGCTGGGATGTCAAAGTACCTAGCTGCAACGACTTCTCGCTTGGCGCAGTCCACATGCTTGACGGGGTTCTGAATTCGCACCAGGTCCAGGCTTGGGCTCCCCGCCGAATCCGAAACCGGGCAGGGGTAATATTGACTGCTTCGCTTCATTAAACGCCTCATACCTGCGCAATACTCCTGAACATGAAATTCTGGTCCAACGGCGGCAGAAGCTGTTCCTGCCGGCCGGGCAGTGTGCCCTTAAGCAGGATGTCGTTCCAGTCCTTCTGCCGGGTGGAGGAGATGGCGGCCACGATGTCTGGGTTCGTCCGCTCACCCCAGACCTTGTGCTCTCGTATCGCCCGGATCATCTTGCGGACTTGCTGCCAGTCCTCATCCAGAATCTCCGCCCAGAGGGGCCGCCTCTCGCCCCAGCCGGCGATTTTGTAGCGAGTCTTTGTACCCAGCAGGAGTTGGATCGCCCCCTTCAACTCCCTCGTCCAAATCACCATCGCAGCCTTCCGGCATAGCCTGTAGGCCCTTAGGTGCGAGTCCGGGACGGACTGCGGATCGTTCGCCAAACGCTCCTCCATCCGCCGGATGCCCAGCTCGAGGTTGAACCGCCCATTGGCAAGCACCTCTTCCGCGAAGATGTTCATCAGGCGTACCAAGTTCTCCTTTTCCAGCCTCCGGTAGCGGTCGGTCTGGTCCAGGGGCTCCCGCGCCGGCCGGGTGTAGATCATCAGGTCGAGAAACGTCTTCTGGAGAGTATCGTATGAAAGGGGATTTCGTATCGACCGGGGCATGACGGTCTCGGTGAAGTTCAGGATGCTGTTCTGCTCCGCCCCGGCCTTGCCGATGAGGACCTCATACCGCAGCCAGTTGCCGAAGTATTTGCGGTACTCGCCCCTTTGCGCCCGTTGGAGGTGCTTGGTAAAGAAGGAGTCTTCGGATATCTTGCCGAACTCCCCTCCCTGCACAAACCGGTCGAATTCCTCTCTCAGAAGGTCCGCACCCACCCGGTCGTTGATCAGTTGGGGGAAGTGTACCTGCGCGAGTTTCGTGTGTGCCCGGTAGTTCGTTTCCTTAAGTCGTTCACGGCTATAGTTGACGAAGACGCGAACGAAGAGACGATCTCGCCTTGCGTACAATTGGGCCGCAGCCTTGTGCTGGCCGTCAAAGACCAGCACAGGAGCTTTGCCTTCAGAACCGTCGAACGTCAGGGTCGCCAGACTAGGCTGGAGTTGGGGGTAGCCGGTGTAGAATTCCTCGATCATCGGCTCCAGATCAACGATGGACCTGGGGTTGATCTGATGGTCATGGTGAAGACACCCAAAAGGAAGCCGGGCAACGAACGATCGCGCCCCAGGATGCCCAGGCTCCTCCAAAATCGGATACACCTCGGTCTTTGGATGGCCCTGCTCGGTCCATGAGACCGAAATCCGGTCGCCGTCCAGGACTACGCCGACCTCCTGTCTTGTTGGGCACAGTTCTTGCAGGGCTTCGTGCAGGGTGAAACTCCTTTCCCTGCCGTTGGCGTCACCGGCGGCGTATTCCTGGACATGCTTTCGGAACTCGTGGAGAATCCGCTGCAATTGCAGGTCGCGGGTCCCCTTGGAGCGGTTGCACGCATCGTGGGCCAGTGCCCAGTTGGATTCGTCGTCGGCTCCACCCAGGGCAAGCGCGATGATATGGTCGATGTCAGTCTTATGCACCTGCCGATTGATCACATCCTGGCAGATATAGCAGAGACCGTTCTGGGCCTTTCGGAGTCTTTCCGTCAACTCCTGGCGCTCCACCTGTGACAGGCTGTCAAGTTTGGATTGACGCTGGTCTTCTGCCATGAGTTATCCCTTCGTGGCCCTAGCGGCGGCCTCTATGGCTTCCGGCGGAATGTCGAAATGCCGGGCCGCAACCACTTCGCGCTTGGCGTAGTCCAAGTGCTTCACCGGATTCTGGATGCGGAGGGGCTCCGCCTTATAGTCATCCAGCGGGTCCCAGACCACGTACAGCCAGTACGAATCGCCAAGTTGCGCGGCCTTGTACCACTCATTGGTCGTTAGCCGGATCGACGCTCCGCGCCGGCGGCCCTTCACCTCGATCCGGCGGATGCCGTGCACTGGGTCTCGGTAGCCCGTCTGGGGGTCGGCCGGTCCCATGCTGCGAATGTCAAAGCCGATCTTGAGGTGGCCGACGCGCTGGCACTCCCAGCCCCGGGCGGTCTCGTGCGCCACCACGATATCCTCGGCCGCCAGCTCGATCCGGCGCTTGACCTCGGGGTCGAGGTCCTCGGCCAGTTCCGCCAGTGCAGAGGCAGCTTCGGCGCCAGCGGGCAGTACCAGGGCAGTGGCGACATGGCGAACCGGGCCGTGCTTGGCAATCGCTAGCCTTTCCAGCCCCGCCAGTCGCTCCTCCCGTGTTCTCTGTAGGTCAGCCAGGTCGTTCTCCGCTCGTTGACGGGCGATGGCTACTTCAGGGGATTCGCTTTCGCGCGCCCGGAGGGCCATCACCCGATCCTGGGCGGCACGCGTGCGGGCAGCGAACGACCGCTCCAGGTAGTCGCGGCAGACTTGGACGAAATGGCAGCGTTCCTCTTGGCAGGCCTGTCGCCGCTCCGTTTGGCAGGTGCTGCGGAGGAAGTCCCAGGCGGCAGATGGGTCAACGACTTCCAGCCTGGCTGGAGGCGCCGGGTGGGAGGGTAAGTCAATCAGGCAGTCGGCAGGCACGACCGAGAAGTGGTCGGGTGAATCAGCCGGAGTACCCAGTTCTTCCCGAACGGCGACTAGCTCGCCATGAAGCGTTTGGACGTGTCCCCTTGTATTCTGGCCGCGTATGCTCATCTCGAAGAAATGCAGCCGATATGGCCGTCCAGTGGTTGCGTCCACAAAGACTGCCGTCTGGCCGGCGAACGGGGCAAAGAGTTCGTTCAGCCGTTCATCAACGGCAGCGTAGAGCGAGTGCCCCGGGCCGCTCAGCACGGCATCCAAGTGCTGGTCCTCGTCAAGGTGCTCCTTGTGGAAGGTTAGCTTGCGATAGGATGCCTCTGGTTTCCCCAAGCGCCGAACTGACGCCAGCCGCTCGGATCGCAGGTCGGCTAGCACGTGCTCCACGCGCCACAAGCCATCGGCACGTGGCTCGACCTTCAGGCCCACTTCGGACGCTGCGGCCAGGAAATGCTGCTCTACATAGCGCGGCATGAGGCGGCGTTCCTCGGATTCGGCGTTGGCATGCTCGAACGCCGAGAAGTCCACGTTGGCCCGAGCTAGGGCTATTCCAGTGGCCTGCTCATACTGAAGCAAGCGGGTGGGGTCTACCTTCTCGATGCGGTCCAGGTACTCATCCAGTCGCCGTGGGTCGTGAGCGGCCTCCCGCAGCATTTCCGGTAAGTTCACGTCGTTGAGTGATAGGACCTCGCCGATCACGTCAAAGATCCGATCTCCCAGCACGGCCCGCATCTGTTCGAGCTTGCGCAGTAGACGCTCCAAGATTTGGCCTTCTATGACCGGCTGTCCTTCCTCGGACTCGCCCGCCACGAAGTTGAAGGCGTGGCAGTCGCGCTCTTGACCGATACGGTGGATGCGGCCAAGTCGCTGTTCTAGGCGCGTTGGGTTCCACGGCAAGTCATAGTTGATCATCAGGCGGCAGAACTGAAGGTTGATGCCTTCGCCAGCCGCTTCCGTGGCCACGCAGATCTGCTTGGTAGTGCGGAACTCTTCTTGGGCGTGCTTTCGCTCGTGGGGGTTCATTCCTCCGCGGATCTCGCAGGTGGCATATCCCCATTCCTGCAGATGCCTGCGCAGGTGCGTCAGCGTGTCACGGTGCTCCGTGAAGATGAGAAGCTTCCCTCGGCCATCGGCCAGTTCGTGGAACTCCGCCTCGGCCAGGCACTCGCGCAGGGCGACCAGTTTGGAGTCAGCGGCATGGTCGCGAACACGGCGAGCGCGTCCCAGCAACTCCCGCAGGGCGGCAGTCTCCGTTCGCAATTGGTCCAATTCCACCGCCGCAGTGAACTCATCGCTCAGCTGGTCGCGTGCCGCCTCGTCGAGATCGTCCTCCTCCTGCTCGACATCCGTTAGGCGACCTTGAAGGGCCACAAGACGGCGTGCTCGCTGTGTTGGAGAGAGGTCCTCCAGCTCTTGAAGAAGGGCCTCTTGCTTCTCCAATCGCCTGCGGATGGACTCGTGGATTGCCATTGTCGAGCTGGCCAGACGCCGCTGGAGAACGGTTCGTGTCAGCGCCACACTGGCCTTCTTACGCCCGCTGGCTTGCGGGAGAAACTCGTTGATGTATGCCGTGACGGCCTTGTAGAGGTCGTACTCTTCGCGGTTGAGGCGAAACATGACTGTGTGAGCGTGTCGATCCGGAAAGAGCCGCCCCCCGTTAAGGTCCCGGAGGTCCTCCTTGAGGCGGCGCAAGGCCCAAGGGCAGTCCGGTCCCATCCGAAGAATCTCGCTGCGGATCTGCCCAGCTTTGTCACCCAAGCGGTGCGGCTCAGGAAACAGGTCAGGATCGATGAGCCGGACAAAGTGCGCAAATCGGTCATCATCGCCATGGTGGGGGGTGGCGGTCAACAGCAGCAGGTGGTCCGTCTGGGTCGCCAATCGCTCCGCCAACTGGTACCGCTTGGTCTTCTCAGCTTCGTCTCCTCGTGTGGATGATCGCTTCGTATAGGCACTACATTTATGAGCCTCGTCGATAATGATAAGGTCCCATCGTTGCTGCCAAACGCGCTCACGCACGTCATCTTGTTTAGCGTAGTCGATGGAGGAGATTACCTGAGAAAATCGCTGCCAGGGGTTGATGAGTTGCTGCTGGTCCACGGCGGAGAAGACGATCTCGAAGGGTTCGCCAAACCATCGCAGGAGTTCATCCTGCCACTGGATGGTCAGGGGCGCGGGACAGAGCACGAGGATCCGGTCAACGGCTTCGCGGAGCTTCATCTCCTTGACGAAAAGGCCAGCCATGATCGTCTTGCCGGCGCCCGGGTCGTCGGCCAACAAGAACCGCAGGCGGGGCTGGGGGAGCATCTTCAGGTACACGGCCTCGATCTGGTGGGGAAGTGTGCGGATGCCGGAAAGGCTCACGGCAAATTGCCGGTCGTGGGCATAGGCTAAGCGAATCCGGGCAGACTCTACCAAGAGGCGGACCTTCTCCGCATCGGCGGGGTGGACTTCGGCGACAACGGCGGCTTTCTGGCCGGCCAACACAGCGGCTTCCTCGGGCGAAAGGACTGCCTCATCGGGCGTCCCGTCCGGAAGACGCACTCGGCACTCGTAGCCGCTGCCGATCTTCCGAACTGCCTCCAAAACCACGGGTTCCCCGAAGTGGCCAGGAAGGCGCACCTGCCGGCCAATAGGAAACGCGCTTTCGATCATGTCCGCCTCGATTGCTGGCCCCTTTCCCCAACGGGACGGTCAGACAGGCCATCCGTCGGTTCCAGCGGGCAGATCCCCATGGGTGGTGCGTAGGGACAGGGGGCAGCCAAGGGCAGATTATGCAGCGCGACCTGACGAATGGCAACGCCTACCATACTCAGTGGCCGCCACGCCGGGGACCAGGAGGCAATGCATACCGCGACCAGCAATGCTGGGCTGGTCAAGCTAGAACTAACTCACACCTGGCTGGTGGGTTAGGTCCAATGCATAGATCACGAGAAAGGTTGCCTGTGCGGTGTCCGGCCGCTGGCGAATGACTAGACAACAAGATGCAGCTAGCACGGAGGACCCGCCAGATTTCGACGTGTCGGACATTGACTGTGGAGTGATGGGGAATGTGCGCAGGGTACCATGCTGGGAAACCGTCACGTTGTGGCCATCACAGGAGCTTCGGCGGTCTCATCCAAGACCCCCGCCGCTGCGGCAAGTGGCTGACTACCTGGGAGAAGTAGACCCATGGCCGACACAGGATTCGTGACAGGAAAGGGTGAGGTGGACAATGGACAAGATGCAGCAGTCGCCGAACATGCCGCAGGGGCCAAAAGAGTCTGCCCAAGTATCGCACGCTGGTGCTGAGCCGCTTCTCCTCGACGCAGCGAAGGCCTCACACCTGTGCGGGGTGAGCCGATCTGCTTGGTGGAGCCTTAACAGTGCCGGCCGTGTGCCAAGGTGCATCCACCTCGGAAGGCGTGCGCTGTGGAGCCGACGTGAACTGGTCGCATGGATCGACGCAGGTTGTCCGCCGCGTGAGAAGTGGGAAGCAATTCGCAGGGCAAAGCCGTGAGTGATGAGCTCGACATCCGTTTGCTGTTGGGCGAGGCTGGTGCGAAATCCCCCTCGGCCGGCACGGCGCACAAGACGGCCATCCTGGAGCGGTACGTCGATGTTGCCCGGCTGTTTGGGGCCTACACCTTGGAGACGCTGCCGACGTGGTACTTGGCCGCATACGCCCCAACCGACAAGCTTTGCGACCTCGACGCCGTGGCCCGTTCGCGCTCTGGTAAGCTATGGCCTTCCACCGAAGGCAACGCGCAATACGAGACAAACCAGCGACGGACAGTTGCCCGCGGAGCAAACGCATGACAGGTCCGAAGGCTTTCAACGACAAAGGAAGAGCAATGGATACGAGGCAACCACACGGACTCGATGCGCTCACTTTCAACGTGCTCAGCGGCAAGGGAAGCGAAGTTGCTCAACTTCTGTACCCGCGGTCCATCGAGCGGCATGACGTCGCCCTGCTGAGCCGGCTCTTGGCACGGATGGAAACCTTGTGCGGAGCGGAGACACCAAGTGTGCGCGTGGTGGTAACCGGAGGCGGCCTTCTTGAACTCCTACCAAGCACCGGCAGGCCGCCCGGAGGCTGGGGGCTTCGGGCGGCGTCGGATAGAGCGAACGAGGCGGCTGCCGCATTCAAGGAGGCGCTTTCTCAAGCGAAGAGGGACTACATCATCGGGGTCGATGTGTTCGCTGGCCCCCGAACAGTCGGCCAGTTCGCATGTGTGGTTCGCCAAGGAAGGGAGCCGGTAATCGTCTGGAAGAGCTTCCCGGTGGGCCAGGAGGCGAATTACCTTGCCGGGTTCGGAACCCTTGACGGGCGCTGTTCTCCCCGAATCGTTGAGACGGCTGTCGGCAAGTCCCTGATTCTCGTGTGCCACGACGCCCAAGCCTTCAACCATCGGAACATCGGGCTTGTACGAAAGGCCACACAGGAAACCCCGCGCCGGGCGGCCATGAACGAGATGCAGCGGCAAATGCAGGAACAGCAGCCGGAGTGGGCCTTCAACCTGATCCACCAGATCGACAAGCCGGGCAGTCTTCGGACGTTTTCGACCTCCTATCAGCAAATCCACGATGACCACGGTTGGTCGCCGTGTGTGGTGGGTTCTTTCGGATACGGACAGGACGTTCGTCCAGACCTTGCTTGCTTAGCCGCACAAGCCCAGTACCCCCGCGGTCTCGCGTGTGGGATCGCCCTTGAATAGGCTCAGCAATGGGTGATGAACTTGACATTCGGTCCCTATCGGTCACGGCCGCCGCGAAGCTGCTGAAGGTCGCGCCGAAGACCATCCGCGCGCACATCCGCCGCGGCCTGCCGCTGGTGGACCCGCCTTCGCCCGATGGGCTTCGGCGGGCCAGGCAGGCGGATCGACCTGATTGTCTACGGGGCGTGGCTGAACATTCAAGATGCTGATAGATCGCGAGCTGACACCAACGCGCCAAGGTAGGACAATGGCAAGAGAGGGAGGCAGACAACATGACCCACAGCAATCGCCAAACGGTGTGCCAAGAACTCCGAGAGAACGCGAGGAAGGCGTCGGTGGACCACGAAAAGGAGGTCGAAACATGGACGGGCCTTGTTAGGACAGATGAGGGGGACTTCATCCCTGGGTACATCCCGTACATCGGTAGCAACTACTTCGGCCCTGAAACGGAGGGCCGCCGCATCCTGGCTTACGCCTTGAGCCAAAACCTCAACGGGACCGAAGATTACGCGAAGGCTTGGGCGCGAGACCGGGAAAAGGGCCTGGACCGTCAGAACATTCAACCATGCGGAAGGGCGGCCATGCACCCGTTCGATACAGGGCACATTCCGATTCTGGCTTCGTTGCTGCGATCACTGGTTTGCGGGACCGCGCCTCACGGCGATCAAAGCATCTACCGAGAGATCGCAGCAACGAACCTGTCGAAGTTCTCGTTTCGGAATCAAGATTGGCGGCGGACCGAAGACAGGGAATCCAGCCTGCGATGCTGCTGGGAATGGTTCTCCCGCCGGGAAGTGGAACTGCTCCACCCGAACTACATCATTTGTTGCGACCAACGTGTCTTCCGAATCGTCCAAGATGGACTGGCTGGGCTGCGACTGCCTCCCACAATCGCTCCGAGGGTCCTTAAGGTAGCTTTCCCGAGCCTCCAGGTGATCAACAGCCACTACCATCGAAAACGAATGTCCGAAGAAGAAGCCAAGACACATGAGGCGGACGTGAAGTCCCGTGTCGCCCCCTGCGATCTGGCTATGCAGGTCCAGCACAACTTGACAATCGGTGATGTCATTGCCCGCGATGTGTGCTACTTCGCCAAGATGCTCGCGAAGATGCGTGCGCAATGCCAATCCACGGTCAACGAACACCCTTTTGATTATGCCGGCGCTTGACCCCAACAGGCTGGGCCGCAACGAACTCGTCCAGCTTCTCAACTCCACCCCGCTGGGCGAGTGTATCACGCGCGGGTGGCTGAGCTCGCAGATGAACCGCCCCGGCCAGTGCGCTTCGACGGGGGTTGCCCTCATGGGCCTCGATCGCGTCGATGTCCCATTGCCTGATCTTCGCCGTTGATTCCTCCCCGGGCTAGTCCTTCTCCTTGACTTGGTCGACCCATGCCCGCAAGCCATCCACGGGGTACCGGACAGCCCGGCCGATTCGCACAACAGGAATAGGGCCTCGCGGAGCTGACATCACCCACAGCGTCCGCCGCGACACTGACAACAATGCGGCCGCTTCTTGGACACCAACCAGAAGTTGTTTGGGAACCGGTGCGTCGCCAGGGGAGATGGTGGGTTTGACTACTGGGGCTGGTCTAGCAGGCTCGGGTGCCAGCCTTTGGGGAGGCGCTTCTCTTTCCAGCTCGGGTGGATCTGGACGCAACGACAAGATGAACCGCCCCAGTGCTTCACCGAGAACGCGAGAGACAGCAATCTGCTCGGCAGTGAGACAATCAGTCATGGCATTTCTCCTTGTGTACACGCTGTCGAACGAAAGAAACCTGCTTCGGAACGGTTCCCGCACCGCCGGCATTCATCCTACCTGCCGGAAGGACCTGCGAACCTGTTGCCGATGCAGATTCCCAGGACAGCGCAGGGACAGAGCAGGACCACGCCCGAAGCCGATGACGTTAGTCTGTCGGTCCCCGAAGATGCGTGTCTATGGGCGCTAGCGAATCCTCCGGACCTCCGGGTCTTCAACCCGGAGAGTTAGATCGGCGTGCTCGGCCCGGTGCGTCCGATGGCCTCTATAAGCGCCTTTCCAAGACGTTTACATGGACGAATACTCGCCGCTCTACTGCTTCATCCGCACGCCATCCACCTCGGCCGACTCAGGCCCCTCGGCGTTCTACCGAATCGCGTTCTCGATCTCTTCCGCCATCGCGCGCTTCCGTTTACCCAAAGAAAAAGCCCGCCGATCTGCTGTGCACAGACCAGCGGGCTTCAGTCTCGCTTGTCCGCCGTAGCCTTGGCGGAGGCGGATCTCCGAGGCTCAGGGCTGGCCGTGGGGTCCCCGCCGCGTTCTATCGCGGCGGGGGTGCCCCGGCCCTGTTCCTTGGGCGATGTTTAGTTATCACGCAGCTCCATCGAATCCACGATTCAATGGCGCATCCATTTTCCCATGCCGCACAATGCCCTCCAAGCCGATTCCAGGGAGCGCGGGAAGATCGTTACACGGGTGGACGTTCGGCGACCGCGCATACAAGCGGGCGGCCCGATCCGAGCCGCCCGCTGAAGTCTAACTCTGTTGTCACGACCCCCGACTACTTCCGCCTACGGCGGCGAAGAAGAACTAAGACCGTGCGGGGCTTGCGCCCTGCACGGATAAAGGGAAAAAGAACCAAAGAGAAAAGGGTTATCGCCCAAAGCCCTTACGCCTCATTAGTAGCCCCGCCCCTCCAAAGGCGAGAACGCCGATCGTAAGAGGCTCAGGAACCTCGGAGACACGAAACCCGAACCAGTAGCACCCGCCCGTCGGGCTGCCGAAGTCGCCCCGACTCGCCGCGTGCAGGCCGTAGCCGGTGTCGCCGAACGACCCGCCCCGCAGCCCGCGATAGGCGTAAGTGGCGTCTTGATAGACTATCGCCTCGTTATACTCCCAGTCGTTCCCGCCCTGGTCGAAGGTGCCGTAGGGACTGTCCGAGTTCTCGTGCGCGCCCGCCTCAGTCCGGTAGTACGGGCTCCCGATGGTATAACCGTTGGCGTTGAACGTCGCGTTGTTCCCCGGGTCGGGGTCTACAAGAGCATTGCTCGGCACCGCGTCAGTGCTTGTGGGGTAGTCGAAGTAGTTGCCCGTCACGCCGTCCTTCTTGTGATACGCCGCCTTGTACCACTCATCCTCGCTGGTCACAGCCCACTTCCATTCGGTGTTACGCCCGATGGTCTGGCCGTCTGGGCCGTTGTACCCGTCGAGCGTGTAGGCGCCCCGCTCCGTCGTGAGGGGGTCCTGAGCGCCGGTCGGCTGATCGTTATGGAGCCAGTTGGCGAACCGACAGGCGTCCCAGAAGCTCACGTAGTTCACCGGCCGGTTGGCCCAGTCGGCCCCCACGCGGTACTGCCAGGGGTCCCCTTGCGTGCCGCTACCGGCGTAGCGCTCGATCCTGCAGCCGTAGCTGTCCGACCACATGTCGGTGTTGTACAGCGAGTACGTGTCCACGCCGGCCACCTTGTTGAGGAACTCGGTGTACTGCCCGGCCGTCACCTCATATTTGCCGATCCTGTAGGGGTAGGAAACCGCGCCGCAGATGCGGTCGGGGCCGAAGCCGCCCGCCCCGGTTCCCGAAAGCTCCCCCGCGTTGCCCGGATTGCCCACGGGGACGGTCTCCAGGCTCGTCAGGCCTGGCCCCATGTTGCAGACATCCGCCGTTGCCCCGCCCGCGGCCAGGAGAGTGGCCGCCAGGCTCGCCACCGCTATCATCCTCGCGTTCATGATCTTGCCCTTTCTTTTGACCTTGCCGTTGCACTTGGCGCCCCCAGGCACCTGCCTGGCGGCGGAAAAAACATTAGCCCACGCGCGGGCGAACACGCGCCGCCGACCAGGAGATAGCCTCTTGTTGCGGGGGCCATCAGGCAGGAAGGAACGAGCGAGCGGGTCTCGCCCTGCCCCTCACGTTGTCGATGCCGGCAGCTAGCCGGTCTTCCCTCCGCCGCTCCCACGAGCGGAGGTCGAAGCATTCAGAGAACGTCTCTCCGGGTTCCTCGGTCTATCTTCGCCTCCTTCGTATCAACCTCAGCCCACCGAAGGCCAGCAGCCACACCGTTGTGGGCTCGGGAACAACTGTAACATCGTCGAACCCGATGGCGTCACCGGTTGAGTGTGTCGTCACCACAATGCTCCCAATGTCTTCCGAATCCGAGAGCACGGCCAGATAACTGTAATCCCCGTGTCTGTATTCGTTGAAGGACCCCAAGGGACTGGAGGCACTATCCAGGACGGAGAAAGTGACAAACTCCGAGAAGTTGATATCTAGGACCCACAGGGACACTCCCCAGACGGGCTCGGGGAACGCGATGGTGAATGTGCTCTGGATCCCTTCTTCGTATTCCACCGCGGCGCAAAGGGGTGGCGAGTATGCACTGGGACCAGCGGCAATGGTTTCAGCCGTGATGACCTTGCCGGCCCGAGTGGAGAACGCCGCGTTCCGGGAGAGAAACTGATCGGCAATGACCTCTCCCTGGGCTAGCGAATCGAAGTCAACTAGCGTGCTCTCCAGACTCGCAATTGCCTCCTGGAAACCAGTTTCATTCTGGCTATAGCGGGTCACTGCCGCTCGTGCGGTCCAACCGAAACAGAGCACATACAGAACAGCCAAATACAGGAACAGTTTGACCCTCATTTCCCAGCTCCTTTCTCCGTGGCTCATAGGGGTCACTCCCTCCGTCACGCTCTCCGTTTCCGGATCAGCATCAATCCACCCAAGGCCAGCAGCGACAGCGTGGCGGGTTCGGGGATCTCTATAATGCCTTTGGGATACTCATTTGGGTCGGTGTTGTGCACCGGATTGGAGTTCCAATACCTGGCCTCGGTATGGTTGTTTCCGTGCAGATACCAGTATTCACCGTCGGACAGTCTCACAGGGGTGAAGGTGGTGTAGTCGACGGGGTCACCGCAGACCCAGTAAAGCGAGCTATCGCTGATGAAGCCCCGTAGGCCAATCCATGCGATGTTGTTGTCCGTAGGCCCCTGAGTGTTCGTCTCCTTGAATGTCTCCGCCAGCCAGTCGTTCTCGTCCTGATTGTTAATGTTCGCCAGATGAGCTCCGATTCCGACGGCTTCATCCTCACATGCCTGCCAGGGGCCGAAGTTCTGCGTAAGGGCATACCACTTACCCTTACCTTCGTGCTCCATCCAGTTGTACCCACTAGGCAATCCGAGGGAGACAGTTGGCATGCAGATGAGAACACAGACTGCACCAAGACGTTGACAAAAGGTTCCCATGTCAAACTCCCTTCGCTCGAAAGGCGCAAAGACATCCGTCTTGGGAACTTGGCCGGACGGCCTAGGACAGGACGTGAAGGAGCGAGAACGAATCTTCGCTCCTGCCCCTTGGTGTTGAACGGCTCTGCCGCTCCCGAACCCATAGCAGGCCAGAGCGGCAGGAAGTATACCGTGCCCCCCCGGTTCGGTCAAGCAAAAACGCCGCCACGCACCTGAAAACATGGACTAACTGATTGCCTGATTCTCCCGACACGTCCCATGGTGTTGCGCTCACCCTCCAGCCCGCTCCCACGTCGTCACGCGTTTGCCGCAATGCCGACACTCGCGCCGGCGTTGGATGCGGCCACCCCAGGTGGGGCGGGTGTACACCACACGAAAGTGCCTGCATCCGCACCAGCGGCACTCCAATCCGCGCTTGACCTCCGATGGGTCCCACGTCTTTCGCGTGCTCACAGCCTCGGCCATGTGTCCTTCCTCCGCAGGTCTTCCTGCGTATAGCGTTTCCTCTGCCGTTGCGGCGTGTTCTCGCCCGGGGATTTCACGCCGATCATGCTGGCCGCCGCGGCGCAGCCGACGAGGCAATCGAACCAGTGGTTGTCGGGCCGCGTCGGCCAGGGCGACCACTCGCGGACCACGCCGCCGGGGCCGATGACCTCGACCCACTTCTCCGACCGGGCCACGTGCTCGGCGATCAGTTCGTGATGACGTCCGTCATTCCCGTCTTTGCCAAAAAGGCTGATGCAGCCCCGGTCACCGGCGGCGGTCATCAGGCCTTCATGCACGAACCGCTTCCAGTAGTTCACGTCCACCAGGACGTGCTGGAATTGCCCGGTCTTTCGGACGTTGGGGACGTACCAGTGGTTGCCCAGCACCTCGCCGGGCCTCTGCGTGTAGGCGGCGAAGGGCCGGCGGCTGGCCCGCACGCCCACGCCTTTGGACAGCATCATGGCCGAGCCGAGCTTGATGGCGACAGCATTGCACACCGCCGGCACACAGCCTGAGTCTGTGAGCAGCCGCTCGACGTGCGTGGCTGCACCGTCGGTCCGCACCCACGGCTGGGCGAGAAGCTCTGAAGCGAGCCTCTCCAGGCCGGCTGGCCGCCCAAGGGGGGTGAACCTCCAGTTGGGTCAGTGTGCAGATCAAGAGGTGGGTGGACGTGCTTTCTGGCGGGATTGGGGGTTCCTCCTCCGCCCTTTTTGGGGCCGAAAGCTATTCCCAGAGACCACCCCACACCCCCATGACACTATGGGATCATAACCTGCGCAACATCAGGCCCTTCGAGCGGAGTCACACCACTGATCCCAAGGCCATCCACCGGCCAGCTGGTTGCGAGGCTGACCCGCGGGGCACCGAGATACGCGGGGGCGCGGCGCAGGGTATCTTTCCGAAGCCGCCCCCATAGTACCGCAAGGCTCGCACCAAGGCCGCGAGGGCGCGGTAGAATCTCCCGAAACGGGTAGCCCGCCGACGAACGGGCGAAGCAGTCCCCAGCCAGGCCAACCCGCGGGCGACGGCATTACCGGAGGCAAGGGGGTTTTTGCTGCTTTATGTGGGGGATAGGTTCCGGTCCTAAAAAAGGAAAGTGCCGATACCCCACCGCGGGGTTCAGAAGGCGATGAAACGGGAGTCAGTGCGGCCCCAACGGTAGGACTGCCTTGGACCTGGCGATCCGGTACAATGTCTCCCAACGGGAAGCCAACCGACGGGCTGGCAAGTGTCCCGGCGGGGTCCGTCGCCTCCACCTGTCCGGCGGTCCCGCCGGGACGACCCGACGATAGACAGGTGAGCCATGCCGCCAGAAACCTACTTTCTCACCGTGCGCTTCCCACTTGAGCACACGGGTTTTGAATCCGCCGTGGTGTACGCGGGGTTGCCCGACCCGAAGCCGACCCACGAATCACAAGCCCACCCCTTCTATCAAGTGGATCATCCTATCCTTACCGAAAGGCTTGTTGACTTGTTCACGACCAAGTACGACGGGGACGGCGACTACCCGCCGATCTTCGAGGTTGTTGCAGGGACGTGCTTGGACGTTTCCCAACGTCTGCTCTACCGCGAAGCTGCGGAGTCTGTGAAACAGGTGTCCGGCTTCTATGCCTACCACGAGGATGACGGGGAAGTGTTGATCGAAACCGACTGCCCTACCGACCGCGGAACACAGCTTCTTGTGGACTATCACCGCAAAGCGCGACAATGGGAACCGCTGATACGCGATGAACTGAATCTCGGCCAGGCCGCTGGGGGACGTGGCGACACCGCCACCGCTCGGCAGGTTGAAGCCTTCGGGTCCTCCCCAGGGGGGCAGCCCATTGCGGGTCAACGCCAGGCTCAAGCTTCGCGTGAAAGTGTCCCGGAGAAATCCAGTAGCGCAGGTGCGCACTCCGACGTTTCGGCCAATGAGGCTGGACCGGATACGCCGGGCAAGGTGCGCACCGACGGTGCGCATTCTGTCCTGAGACAAATTGCGGAACAACTTCGGGGTATTCCGGCCATGAAGCTGCAAAGCATATCCGTCGCGGAAAAGATGGCTGGCCGGCTTCTCGTCGAAGCCTTGAAACACGGGGCCTTCGCCAGAATCAAGCATGCGCCCCTGCGCACCTGGATAGACGAGCCCATTGAGAAGGGCCGGTATGGTTCCGCCTTCTGTTCGGCCGCAGGCTGGTTCAAAGAGTATGAGCCGCATTGGCCGGCCGTGGCCGCCTGGCAGGATGTTGGTTCCCCCAGCTTCGTCAAGAACGGCTGTCCGCTGCTGGCCGACGTGATAGAGGCCGAAGCCGACGTGCCGGAAGCTGAGCGGGTTCTGACCCCGCCCGTTCCTGGCCGACTCGAAGCCGTCGCCAAGGCCGAAGAGATACAACGCCGACAGGAAGACGAGCGCCGACGCGAACAGACCAGAGGGCGCTGGGCGGTTATGTATGGCCAGGCCCCCGCCGCCGGCGTCGATGACAAGGAAGACGTGCGCGAAGCGCTATCGAAATCAAAGCCACGTCATCGGCCGCCAGTGTACGACCCGTTGAAGGACGCAGAGATAGTCCAGGCATGGCAGGATTCCCAGGCCATGCCCAACAAGCCGACCCAAGCTGAGTTTGAGCAATCGAAGGGTTTGGCGAAAGGCGAGCTCACCAAGATCATCGACCGCGATCGGAAGCGCCGGAAACGCGACGGGCAAAGCGGTTGACCTTGGTCGGCGGGGTGTAGGGGCGGGGCCTTCAAGGCGCTTGTCGAATCCTTCGACAAGGATGTTTGCACCACCAATGAGTCGAAGCGCAGTGTAGCTTGCGGCCCACCGGGAGCGTTGCGGTAGGAGATTCATTGCGTCCCCAAAAAACGCGCGCGTGCGCGCGCACGCGCGCGCGAGGGAACGAGTAATCGCGGAGGCGGTTCCGCTGTCCCCCCTAGTCGGATGGCAGTGGAATCCGGGGCAGCGGGATCGCCCGCCTGTCCGCCGATAGGCAGGCCAAGCGCCCCGGCGGCTTCTCTTTTTAGGGAGGCGGTTATCGAGTGCGTCTCCAAGTGGGCGGCGCCTGGTCTGGGGTGTCCTGAGACTGCCAGGGCGCGGTAGAATCCTCGGAAATGGGAGGCCAACCGACGGGTTGGCAAGTGTCCCGGCGGGGTCTGCCGTTCCCACCTGTCCGGCGGCCCCGCCGGGACGACCCGAAGACAGACAGGTGAGCCATGCCGGTTGACTCCGTGAAGGACTTCCCCCCGTACCGCCTGGCCGAAGCACTCTATGCAGTCGTTCAGAGGGTGGAGGATTGGCGAAGTGCGGTCAACACCTTCTACCAGTTGCCGCGGTCTGAACACCTATACGACAAGATGGATCAGGCAAAGCGCCAGTTGGTGGCGGCCGTCGATGCAGCGATAGCGGCCATTCCCAATGTTGACCGGTACGTGCGTGTTGTGCGGGGTTCTCGGCCTGGGCAGTGGTCTTCGGCGCTGAAGCTGAAGCTTGGCGAGTTCAAGGCGGCGGTCTTCACACAAAGCGACTCACTGGTGCGGGGTAAGGAAGGACGGATACTCCTGGAATGGCGCAACTGCTTCCATGAGGAGCAGCGGTTCTTGCGCAGCATTGACAGGTCGGCCTTCGACGGCCAAGCCGTGGAGTTGCCCGGCGTCGCCGACAATAAGGACCTGGGCAAGACCCAGCGGAAGGCCAAGCCGCATCACCGGCCACAAATCCATGATCCTCTCAGAGACGAGAAGATCGTTGCCGACTGGAAGGCTTCACAGGCCACAGCGAACAAGCCCACAAGGGCGCAGTTTGAAAAAATGCGCGGCATGAGATCGGGCGAGCTTAAGAAGACCATCGACCGTCACCGCAAGCGCCCAAAGCGCGACGGGGCGGCGGAATAAGTCGGCCCGGAAACGGCTTGTCAAGCATTTCACTTTTTCCGTCCATCAAAATCTTCGCCCGTCAATTCTCATCATTTCCCACCTGCGCGACGGAATAAGTCGGCGGAATAACTCGTCCGACTAATTCCGTCCGACACGCCCTTGAAACTGGGGTCAAGCGAGGCGCGTTGCCCCGCGAAACCAGTACGCAAGGGAGTTGAACATGGAAACGAAGAAGCTGCTGAGCCGAAGGGAAGCGGCAGAGTACTTGGGGCTGAAGCCCCAGACCCTAGCCACCTGGCGCGTCACGGGGCGCTACAACCTGCCCGTGGTGAAGGTCGGTCGGAGCGTCCGCTACCGCGTGGCGGACCTGGAAAAGTGGATCGCCGCCCGGACCGTGGGCGATGCTGCCGAAGGCGCGGAGGGAACCGCCCTTGAATAGCGCCCTTATTGACCCTGATGACCGGCCCGAATCGGCCCCAGGAATCACTACGAGCAGCCCAACCGACCTGGACGCCGCCCGGCGGAAGCGCCTAGCTCAGATCCCCGTCCGGCAACGCCCGATCTTCCTTCGGGCATGGAAGGGCAAGAGCCGCAAGGCCGCGATCCGCGCCTTCTGCCTTGAGTGCGTCGGCTATGAATCGGCCGAAGTGAACCGCTGCACGGCCCCGGCTTGTCCGCTGTACCCGTACCGCGAGGATCGCCTATGAGAAACCTTGACCCCGTTCAGACCGTGCTGGCGAAGCTAGACGGCGTGCGGCAGACAGGTCGCGCCCAATGGCAGGCCCATTGCCCCGCGCACGATGACAAGCACGCCAGCTTGTCCATCGGTCGGGGCGATGACGGCCGCGCGTTGGTGCGGTGTCACGCCGGCTGCGCCCTGGACGACGTACTGGTGAAGATCGGCTTGAAGGATGCAGACCTGTTCACCCCCAGCGTCGCCCCCAGACCCCTGGCGTCACCCGTGCCCAAGACGCAGAAGGGCAGGACGATCTACAAGACGGCGGAAGAAGCCTTCGCCACTGCCGGCGTGCAAGCCAACGGTCAATTCGTGTCGGCCTGGCAGTATCCCGGAGACACTTTCCGTGTCGGGCGCTTCGCCCTGGCGGACGGCGGCAAGACCTTCCGGCCCATTCACCGGAACGCTGCCGGCTGGTCGATTGGAGATCCGGCCGGGCCGTTACCCCTATACCGTGGCGACGACCTTCCCGACTCCGGGGCGATCATCGTTTGCGAAGGCGAGAAGTGCGTTGAGGTGGCCCGTGGCGTCGGTTTGCCGGCCGTCACAAGCGCCCACGGGGCCGGAAGTGCCCACAAGAGCGATTGGCGCGCGCTGGCCGGGCGTGAAGTTGTCATTCTGCCCGATAACGACGACGCCGGCCGTGGGTACGCCCAGGAAGTCGCCACGATCTTGAACAAGCTGACGCCCCCGGCCACGGTCAAGATCATCGATCTGCCCGGCCTGAGCGAGCACGGCGACATTGCCGATTGGATAGACCCCGACGGCCCGATGGGGTCCAAGACGGCGGACGAGATCAGGTCGGCCGTCATGGAGTTGGCGAGGGCTGCCGCGCCCTGTAGCCCGTCGCCGATTGGCGGGAAGGCCGCTACGCCGATTGAACCGTACCGCCCCTTCCCTGTGAAGGCCCTGCCGGAGCCGTTACGCTCGTTTGTGGCCAAGGCCGCTGATGCTATCGGCTGCGATGCCGCGTTTGTAGCTCTGCCGCTGCTGGCGGCGTCGGCGTCGGCCATTGGCAACACTCGGCGGATTGAACTCAAACGCGGATGGACAGAGCCGGCGATTCTGTGGGCGTCCATCGTGGGCGACTCCGGCACGTTGAAAAGTCCGGCGCTGGAGCTGTCGCTACGCCCCCTTCGCAAACGTCAGCATGACGCCATGAAGGAACATGCCCCGGCGATGGAGGAACATAAGGCCCAAGTCCTTCGATATGAAATCGACCTTGCCGCCTGGAAGAAGTCCGGGGGCGAAGGACCGCCCCCGGCGGAGCCGCAAGCGCCTATCCTGCCGCGCTACTGGTGCGATGACACGACAATTGAAGCCCTGGCTGTGCTGCTGCTGGAAAACTGGCGCGGCCTGCTGCTGGTCCGGGATGAACTGGCCGGTTGGCTTGGCGGATTCGACCGTTACACACGGGGCAGCGGCGCGGAGGTGTCAAGGTGGGTTGAAATGCACGGGGGCCGATCAATCACGGTGGACCGCAAGACGGGCAACCCCCGGACGATCTACGTTCCGCGCGCGGCCATGAGCGTCGCCGGCGGTATCCAGCCTGCCATGCTGCAACGCGCTTTGGGGCGAGAGTACTTTGAGAACGGCTTGGCAGCCCGGCTGTTGTTGGCCTGCCCGCCCCGCCGCGTCAAACAGTGGACCGATGCGGAGATTGACCCGGCGACGGAAAAGGCCGTCGCCATAATGTTCGACCGGCTGTATTCGCTTGAGCCAGTCGTGGGGCAGGACGGTGAGCCGGAGCCGGGTATCGTGCGGCTGTCGCCGGAAGCAAAGAGGGCGTGGGTTGACTTCTATAACGAGCACGCCCAGGAACACGTTGACCTGACTGGCGACTTGTCGGCCGCGTGGTCGAAGCTGGAAGGCTACGCCGCGCGGTTGGCGCTGGTAGTGCATTTCGTCCGGTGGGCGGCCGGCGATACAACCCTTGCCGGCTTCGACGTGGTGGACGAAGCAAGTATCGCCGCCGGCGTGGCGCTGTCCCGATGGTTTGGACAAGAAACCCGCCGCGTGTACGCGATCTTGGAGGAAACCGACGTTGACCGCCAGCGCCGGGGGCTTGTTGAACTGATCCAACGGCGCGGCGGGGCCGTTACCGCCCGCGACCTGATGCGATCTTCCAGGGCATACCCCACCAGTGAGACAGCAGAGTACGCTTTGAACGGCCTTGTTCAAGCCGGTCTTGGCCGATGGGTAGATGCAGGCCCAACAGAGCAAGGGGGCCGGCCGACCCGCCGCTCTGTCCTTGCCGACGCCGTTGACGTTGACACAACCCCGAAAACCCCAAGGGAGTGACAGGTTTTGTCAACGGAACCTGCCAAGGCAACCACGCAGCCTGTAGCCTTCCCTGCTTCGCCCAACGGCCCATGCGTTGACAGAACCCCAGAGATTCCGAAAGAACCGGAGGTTTCGTCAACGTCAACGCCGCCAGCACCTCCGAGACCCGCTACCCTCGACCCCGGTCGACCCGGCCCTACCGACCTTCTGAGCGAAGCCCAGTACCAGCGATACCGGGCTGTCTATGACACCCACGACAGCGAACCTGGCGAGAAGCATCCCGCCGCCTGAGCCGCTGGCAAAGCAGGACAACGAGACGGACGCCCAGTGGCAGAAGCGCCTGACCAAGGAACAGAAGGCCGAACTGGCCGCCTGGCGGAAAGCTCGCCGCTGGCACCCACACCAGCTCCGCCACAACGCGGCCACCGAACTGCGTAAGGAGTTCGGCATCGAGGCCGCCCGCATCATCCTCGGCCACCACAGCGCCGCGATCACGGAAATCTACGCCGAGAAAGACGAGCAGGAGGCTATCGAAGCAATTGCGAAAGTGGGATAGTGCCAGCGGCCGGGCCGGTTGCCGCGTCCAGATGCTCAAACCCATTGCCCACAATATCCTCATGATCTATGCGCCGAGAGAACCGCAAACTCTGGCCGCGTGAGGTTTTCTACAGAGCGTTTTTGTGACGAGTCTTGGCGACTAGTACACTCAGATATCAGCTCATGAAGGCGCTGCAACAAGTGCTTTCAAGCGGCGTATCGCTTCCTTTTCGACAACAAAACGGTATCGCTCGGAGGATTCAACTACCCAGAAATTGACGGATGACATGAACGGCCAAGGAAACCCGTACTGCTCTACGTCATTAGGAAAAGATATGGCCTTGGAACCATCCGGAAGACTGACAACAGCACGGTTATCATATATGTCAAGCTTCCACTGCCGATCCAATGGAAATCTTCGTTGTCTAGCCACTGTGCTGACAATGGGGGCGTTCTCGGCTGCTGTGGGCGACGGTACTCCCGTTCCTCTTTCGCTGACCAATCCACCGTGGACCTGATACTCCGGCGATCCAGCTTCCTTACACCATATCGTCCGGGGACGGTATTGCCGCCATTTGCGGAGTTCCGCGGCGCTTCTGAGCTTGACGTCCTCCGATTTCCAGCCCTGTTCCATCAGCTCCTTGACCTCCGGGAAGCCTCTGACGCACTCCGATTCCCAACTGATCTTCCTTCTCGCCCGCCTCACGCTGTCTGCTGCAGCAGTGGCACCGATCAGCATGCCCAGGACCAAGCCCACAAAGCAGAACAGAAGCAAGAAACCAAGCATGTGGCCCAGAGTGCTGTTACTGCGGAAGTCGGACTTGATTGACACGATGGCAACGAAGGCAGCAATACCGAGAGCAAGACCAGCCCCCGCTCCCCACCTTAACCCGCGAAGAATCCTTGACTCCGCCAACTCAGACTTCTCCTTGCAGTCTCGGCACCGTGCAAATTCGAACAGCCGTGCCTCACCGCCGGGTCTTAGCGCTCGGTAGAAACCATAAACCAATGCACCTATCCCTCCACCAAGCATGGCGGCCGCCTTCTTCCCTGGCTGAGGTTTCGAGAAACAAACGAAGTACGCATAGTCATCTTCCGCGAGATGCTCCCTGCAGAAGACGCAATAGCGATGATCTGAGGTAGCCGCCACGTTGCCGTCCTGAGTCGAAAGTGAACTCAGACTGGATGAGGCGTTCGTTTCTGGTCCCTCCTGAAGGGGCGGAATCTGCAGAACAGATCCACAGGCAGGACATTTGCCTTTCCTTCCCGCGTGAACGTCCTGAACCCGGAAAACCTTGCCGCATGTCCCGCAGGAGAATCGGATCGACATGCCGGAACTCCTCTGTCTGGCTGGAATTCCCCAGATGAACTCTGGTCCGCGACCACCGTAGACATTTTTGGTGATGCTATCACGGGGTCCGGAGACCGGCAAGTTCATTCCAAGGCAGAAGGTGTCAGGGCAAGACGGGGCAGGAGCACTCTGCAGAAAACCTCACACCCGTGCACAACAGGCTCGCCCGACTACTGCGTCAACGGGTTCGCCAACCCCATGAACCGGGCGGAAAGCCCCGTCAACCAGTCGGGCAACGACGTAGGTGCTTCTGCGCAGCAGATGCGACCCCCGGCACGTCGCTAGTCTCGCCTGCGTGAACAACGCGGCAGACGACATGAATGCGGTGGAGCGGGCCTGCCCGGCCGGTGGGCTGGTCGCTGAGGGCGACCCCAAGCATCCACCCATTCTGCTTAACCACTTCCAGAGGAAAAGCGGTTCAAAAAGCGCGCAGAAAGCGCGCAAGCGATTCTGCAAGCGTGAGTTGCTGAAATCCAATGATAGCCTCGCATTCATGTGTGATGCAGCGACTCAGACGAACGAGGTTGAAAGACGGATCGGCCACGAAGAGGAACTGATCACCCTCACCGAGGCCACCAAGCACCTGCCCAAGGTGGACGGCAAGAAGGTGGCCGTCTGCACTCTGTGGCGCTGGTGCCGCAAGGGCCTTCGGGGCGTGTACCTGGAATACGTCCGCGTCGGCCGGAGGATCTGCACAACCCGCCAGGCTCTGCATCGGTTCTTCACTGACCTCGCCGAGATCGACAAGCGGATCGAGCCTGATCGCTACCGACCCGGCCCAACCGATCTTCCGACGCCGGGCAGTACAAGCGGCCGAAGGTAACCACCCATTAGGCAAAAGCGGATAAACGGCCGTCACTAAACGGGGAAAACGGTTGCCCATCAACGTTCCAAAGGCAGTCTAAACCACCCAGCCGAAGGGTGAAGAATCGGCTTAGGTGTAGCGCAGGCGTAGCGCAGGAACAGGCCGCGTCTTGGAGCGCAAGAAGAAACCCCCGTAAGTACTTGTCCTACGGGGGCCTCTGGAACTGGGGAACTAGGATTCGAACCTAGACTAACTGATCCAGAGTCAGTTGTGCTACCGTTACACTATTCCCCAGGACTCATTTCGGACTTGGCGTCAGTCCGCACGACGCCAGACAACTGCTCGGCCAAGAGTCTAGCGGGCCGGACCGGTGAGTCAAGACTAAGTCGGCCACGGCCTGTGCCCCGCCTGACGGGAGCGAATTCGCAGGGCCACGCGCTGTCCTGCCTTCGCAGGCGAAGTGGCTGCTTCGGCGAAGCAGGCTCGTGGGCGAGGGGGTGGAAGGCGCCACCAGAGCGCGGCGGGTGCGACGGGATGGATCCCTCCAGGCGAACGCGACGGAACACATCTCTCCGGCCGGAGGCGACGAAGCGCGTCCCTCCGGCGGTGGTATTGGGAATAAAAGACACGCACCAAGGCTGTATCGGCCCCTCAGGTTCGACAGGTCTGCGACTCGACTGTCCTCGACCTTGAGTGCTCGGACCGAAGGGAGTTCGTCGAAGTCCGCCCTGAGCGGAGTCGAGGGGCCACCCTGGTGCGTGGATAGGAGAGGGGGACAACGTCCCCCGGCCGTCACGCGGCCACCGTGGCCACCGGGGCCGAGTACCACGCGGCCGCCGAGGCCCGGTCGAACTCCAAACCGACGCGGTATCCTGCATCGCTCGACTGCGCGCGAATCACCGCGGCATAGATGTTCCGCCTCCCGCGGTCCTCACCGGCGGGCAGATGCAGGACGACCCGCTGGCCGGGGTAGAAGGCCCGATCACAGATCGCGCCCATACCGCTGCGGGAGATATCGGTCATGTCGAGGGTGTCCGTCACGTCGCCGCCGTCGGGGTCCAGACGAATGCAGCCCAGCGACATCCGCAGTGCCGTGCGCGGGTGACGCCGTCGCTCGACCGACGCTTCCGTGTGCGCTTTCATGGTCATACTCCCTGAACCAACTTGCCCGCAACACGCATCGGCCCATGCGGGGGGCGCCTTAAATAAGGAGTATCCCTTTTTTGCCGATTGCGCCACCCAGGCCAGGCAGCGCTGGTCGAGAGGCCACTTGCGCGATACCATCGGCCCCCAAGGAGTTGCAGATGACCGACCGACAGGTCCGCGTGACGTTCGCCCCCGGCGGGCGCGTGGTGCATGTGCCGGAGGGGGAAAAGGTTATGGAAGCGGCCGCCCAGGCGGGACTGACCCTCCAGACCCCCTGCGGCGGGGGCGGGGTCTGCGGCAAGTGCCGCATCCAGGTCACCTCCGGCGCCTGCCCGGCCACCGAGGCCGAGCGAAAGCTTCTCACCGCCGAACAGCTCCAGGCCGGCTGGCGGCTGGCCTGCCAAACGGCCATCTGCGGCGAGATGGCCGTCACCGTCCCGCACACCTCGCTGTTCGCCGACGGCCAGCAGATCGTCACCGCAGCCCGCCCGGCCACCGAGGTCGCCCCGGCCGTCCGCAAGGTCTTCGTGCGTCTACCTGCCCCCCGCCTGAGCGACGGTGCGGCCGACCTGGCCCGGCTGGAGCAGCAGCTCGGTCCGCTGGAGGCGGACCTGCCCACCCTGGCCGCCCTGCCGCACCTGCTGCGCGAAGGCGGCTTTTCCGGCACGGCGGTAGTGGCCGACGGGCGCCTGATCGACTTCGAGCCGGGCGACACGACCCAGCAGTGCCTCGGCGCCGCGGTGGACCTGGGCACGACCACGCTGGCGGCGGTGCTGCTGGACCTGCGCAGCGGAGGAGAGCTCGCCGTCGCCTCGGCCGTCAACCCGCAGACCCGCTTCGGCGACGACGTGCTGTCGCGGATCAAGCACGCGGCCAGCCCCGGCGGCCTGGAGCAGCTCCGCCAGACCGCCGCGGCCGCGGTGGACGAGCTGATCGACCGACTGTGCGCTCAGGCGGCCGTGGCCAGGGGGAGCATCTACGAGGTCGTCCTGGCCGGCAACACGACCATGCAGCACCTGCTGTGCGGCGTGGACGTGGCGGCGTTGGGCGAGATCCCGTTCGTCCCCCCCGTTACGGCCGGGGTGATGCTGCGGGCAAGCGAGCTGGGTTTGGCGATCCACCCGCGCGGGGCGGCGTATGTCTTCCCGTGCATCGGCGGCTTCGTCGGGGGCGACACGGTCGCGGGCATCCTCTCGACGCAGTTGGCGGAGCTGCCGGGGCCCGTGCTGCTGGTGGACATCGGCACCAACGGAGAGATCGTCCTCGCCTGCGACGGGGCGATCGAGGCCGCCTCCACCGCCGCCGGCCCGGCGTTCGAGGGCGCGCGGATCTCCTGCGGCATGCGTGCGACCGACGGGGCCGTTGAACGCGTGGTGTTCGAGGGCGACGTGCACTGCGGGGTCATCGGCGACCGTCCGCCGGTGGGTCTATGCGGCAGCGGCCTGATCGACCTGGCCGCCGGACTGCTGGAGGCGGGCATCGTCACACCGCAAGGCCGCCTGCTACCGCGCGAGGAACTGCCCGCCGAGCTGCCCGCCGCCCTGGCCGAGCGCGTCGAGCGCGACACGGGCGGGCAGGTGCGATTCCGCATCGGGCCCAAGTCCACCGCCCAGCCGCCGATTGCCCTGACGCAGGCCGACGTCCGCCAGCTTCAACTCGCGACCGCCGCCATCCGAGCAGGCGTATCCATCCTGCTGCGCCGGGCCGGGGTGGCGAGCACTGACCTCAAGGCCGTCCTGGTCGCCGGCGGCTTTGGCAGCTTCATCCGGCGCTCCCACGCCCAGCGGATCGGCCTGCTTCCAGAAGGCCTCGACCACCGCCGCATCCGCTACGTGGGCAATACCTCCCTAGCGGGGGCCAAGTGGGCGCTGCTGTCCACGCGG
Source organism: Phycisphaerae bacterium (assembly GCA_022866005.1). Classification (GTDB taxonomy): domain Bacteria; phylum Planctomycetota; class Phycisphaerae; order SM23-33; family SM23-33; genus JALHTV01. The sequence goes on along the minus strand of JALHTV010000179.1, from coordinate 1,797 downwards.
CTGCGGAAACAGGCCGAGGACCTGGCCCGCCGGACCCGGCACGTCGAACTCAGCACCGATGGGGGTTTTCAGGAAACCTTCGTCGAGAGCATGATCTTCCCCGCCTCCGCCTGACGCACCCCGGGCCGGGGTCCCCACCGCGATCAACCGCGGCGGGTCCCCGCCGCTCAGTCGGTCGCCTTGACGCTCATGTTGTTGCGGTGGACGACCTCGTCGTAGGGCTTTTCGCCCAGTTCCTTGGCGATGTCGGAGGTCTTCAGCCCCTTGATGCGGTCGATCTCGGCGGCGGTGTAGTTGGTCAGTCCGCGGGCGATCTCGCGGCCGGCCGAATCCAGGATGGCCACAGTGTCACCGCGGGCGAATCGCCCCGCCACGGCCGTAATGCCGCTGGGCAGCAGGCTCTTGCCCCCGGTCAGCAGCGCCTTGGCCGCCCCGTCATCGACGATGATCTTGCCGGCGGGCCGGGCGGCCTGCCCGATCCAGCGCCGGCGGCTGCTGAGCCGCCGCTTGGCCGGGACGAAGACCGTGCCCAGCTTCTCCCCGGCGAGCAGGCGCTGGAGCACGTTGGGTGCGGCGGCGTTGGCGATCACGGCCACCTCCCCCGCGCGCGTGACCATCGCGGCGGCGGTGAGCTTGCTGCCCATGCCGCCCGAGCCCAGGGCCGTCCGGTCCTCGCGGACCAGGGCCATGGCCTGCTCGTCGACATCCTCGATGACGTCGAGCACCTGGCCGTCCTTCATCACACCGTCCACGGCCGTGAGCAGCACCAGCAGCTCCGCGCCCAGCATGGTCGCCACCAGCGCCGCCAGCACGTCGTTCTCACCGAAGCGGATCTCCTCGACCGCGACGGTGTCGTTCTCATTAACGATCGGCATCGCGCCGAACTCATCCAGCGCCGCCAGCGTGTTGCGGATGTTCAGGTATCGCGCGCGGTCCTCGAAGTCGTCCCGCGTCAGCAGCACCTGGGCGACCTTGACGCCGTGGCGGGCAAAAACGTCGTGGAACGTCTGCATCAGCCTGCCCTGCCCGACGGCTGCCGCTGCCTGAAGTTGAGGCAATGTTTTGGGCCGGCCGCTCAGGCCAAGCTCGCCCACGCCCGAGCCGATGGCCCCGCTGGAAACCAGCGCAACCGACACGCCGGACTTTATCGCACCGGCGATCTGGGCGGCGAGGTTGCCTATCGCGGCGTGGTCGGGCGAGCCTTTCTCGTCGCAGATGACGTTGGTGCCGACCTTGACCACCATGCGTCGGCAGTTGGCGGCGATGTGCTGTCTGATGGCGGTTCCGGGCATTGATTCCTTATCCTGTCAAATGCATAAAAAGCGGCGAAAAGCATAATACAGTTCAGGATGCTATGTGGAAAGTGCGTAGTGCGTAATTCGTAGTGCGTAGTAAACAAACCGGGATACCGATTACCGGAATACTGTTAAATGACGAATTCCGAATTACACACTTAATAACTAGCCGCGAGCGCTAGCGAGCGGGTGTTTTTACTTCGCACTCCGCACTTCGCACTCCGCACTGTCTTTTATTGCGTCGGTTGCGATGCAGCCGGGGGCGGCGGCCGGGCAGCGGCCGAGGATGCGGCAGATCATCTCCACGTTGCGCCGAGTCGCGCCCTGCTGGCTGGCGACAAAGGTTTGGGCAGTCTCACCGGCCTGTTCGGCCAGGGCCGGCGAGTCCAGCCAGGCGTCGAGCTGCCTTTCCAGCTCCGCCGCGTCGGCCACCCGCACGCATCCGTTTTTGGCCAGCTCGTCAGCCTGCGGGAAGTTGAACGTGTGCGGGCCGAAGCAGGTG
>JALHTV010000178.1 GCA_022866005.1 Phycisphaerae bacterium | reverse complement strand
CCGCGGTATAGAAGCGGTTGACCTGTGCGGTCGCGGGCGGCGGGGCATCGAGGATAACCACGTCGAAGCGCTGGTCTGTGCGCTGGACGAACAGCCGCCCGTCCGTGGTCACGACGGTGATGCGCGGATCGGCCAGCGCCCCGGGCTGGAAGCGCCTCCCCAGCTCAACGGCCAGGGGATCCAGCTCGACGCACGTCACCTGGGCCGACGGGTACTTCAGCACCTCCCTCGCTACACCCGACAGGCCCCCACCGATCAGCAGCACCCGCCGCGCCCCGGGCCGCTGGGCCATGGCGTAGTGAACCGTCTCCTCCGCCTGCTGGACGTTGCCCGTGGAGACGACCGGCAGGCCGTCGGCGATGAAATTGACCTGACCGGCGGATTCCGTGACCACCCAGCGGCCGTAGGGGCTGTTGCCTCGAAACAGGACCTTCTGGAACGGGTACTGCAAGGCCGTGGAGAGCTTGTCCAGGTCCGTCGAGGCAGCTACCGCGACACCGCCCGCGAGTATGCCTACGGCCACGCCCGCCAGCACGCGTCGCCTCGCGCGCCAGGCGAGCGCAGCCGCCAGGAGCAAGTTGACCGCAGCCGGAACGTAAAGGGCGGCGAAGTGGTCCAGCCACCACACCCACACGAAGCCGAACAGCGCCCCGCCGACGATGCTGCCCAGGCTGTCGGCGAGGTAGACCTTGCCGATGGCCCGAGGGTCGCCGGCCGAGAGGATCGAGCACGCCGCCGTCAGCATGAAGCCCGAGATCAGGCAATACGGCGCCAGCAGGACGAAGCTGCTGGCAGCCGTCGCCGCGGCCCCGATCATCGCCCCGCGGACGAAGACCACGTCCCGCAGGGTCCGCAGGGCGAGCACCTGCACCGGCGGCAGGACTGCGATGAGCATCTGGGCGACGATCAGCCAGGTGACCGGGGCCTTGAGCCTGCCGGCCGCCCGGCCCAGGAAGCTGCCCAGGCCGGTCAGCAGCAGCCAGTTGCCCAGCAGCACCCCCAGGACCAGCTCATTGCCGCAGAAGGCCGCCAGCATCTCGCGCATCAGCACCAACTGCGCGGTGATCGCGGAGACCCCCAGCCCACCGACGGCCAAGGCGACCAGGCCCCTAGGCCGATCGTGGGGTGAGTCGGCTGGCGGGCCATCGGACATAGGCTCAGCGGCGCTCTTCCTCGAAGGCCTCAACCTGGTAGACCTGGACCTCCACGCCCGAGCCTTTCCAGGCATTGGCCGGGCAGCCGGCCTTCTGCGCGAGGTTCGACAGGAACTCCTCGGTGCCGGGAAGCTGCTCCCAGACCTGCGGCAGATACGTCGCCATGCGCGGACCGATCTTGAGGATCACGCCATCGCGGCCCGGCCGGAGCTTGCGGGTCAGGTCCTGGGGGGAACTGAAGGCCAGCCCCTGCGGGACCGTCAGCACGCTGATCTCGATGTGGAGCTCCCCCAGCTCCGCCGGCGTCACCGGGGGGAAGCGCGGATCGTCCAGCGCGGCGCTGCGGGCGGTGTCCACGACGGCCTCGGCGAGCGGCCTCTGCGGCAGGATGTGGCCGATGCACCCGCGCAGCCGCCCGCCCTGGGTCAGCGTGACGAAGCAGCCCGTGGGCTTGGCGAGCCGATTCGACAGGCCCGACCGGTCCACCTTGGGCAGATCGCCGGCGGTGACCGCTTGGCGCACGGTCCGCCGGGCCAGGTCCAGAAGAAACTTCCGCTCTGAATCCGAGAGATTCTCAGGGGCGGTCGTAGGCGCGTTCATGGGCGCGGTCCTCTCCGTGGCGCAAAAGGCGATTGAGGCGTAGCCCACCACTTGGCCCTTGTCCCCGGTCGTATCCCCGCTGCTGCGGCAGTCCAGCAGGGTCGGTTGCCAGCCGCGGCGGCCGGCCAGGTGCATGACGGTCAAGATCGGTGTCCGCCCGCAGGCCTCCTGGAGGGTCGCCTGGGCGATGTCCAGGTTGCAGATGGCCTCCACGCAGGCGTGGTCCTTGGCCTGGGCCTGGTCGTAGGTGTGATAGTGGCTCAGATCGCTGCTGGCGACCACGACGGTGGTCTCGTCGAGCTGGGGCTCGATGGCGTCGGCCAGGTCCTTGGCGTCCACCTGCCCGACGATGACGGGAATAAGCTCGAAGTCGCCCAAGACCTTCTGGAGGAAGGGAACCTGCACCTCACCGGAGTGCTCCCAGGTGTCGGGGGTGTCCTCACCGAAGGCGGGGATCGTCTGGGGCGACAGCCGCCACCAGTCCGGCCGATGGACGCGCCACCGGCCGGCACCCGCGAAGCACTTGGCCTGGGCGAGCGCCGCCGCCTTGGGCGAGATGCGCACGGTCCCCAGGGGCGTGGCATAGCCGCTGACCTGCGGGATGTACGCCCCGATCAGCTCGGCGTAGTGCGTAGGGGCCAGGAGGATGACCGTCCGAACGTCGCGCCCGGCCAGCAGCTTGTAGCCGAATGCAGCCGTCGGGCCCGAGTATTCGTATCCGGCGTGCGGGCAGATCAGCGCCCGGACGTTCTCCTTGGCCGGCGGACGGGCTTCCGCCAGCAGGGCGTCGACGGTCGCGGAAAGCGTGCGGGGATCTTTGGGGTAGAACAGCCCCGCCACCGCGGCCTGGCGGATCAGGCCGGTGGGCTGGGTGGCCTGCGGCAGGCGCCTGGCGGCGGGGCCGGGGGCCCTGCGGCATTCCATGCCCGCCCAAGCCACCACCACCAATGCGGCGACCAAGATGACTGCCAACCACCTTATGCGAATACGATCCATGGCCGTGCCCTCGCACCCCGGGTGCCCGGGCGCCTATCGGTATTATGACCTGGCGCCACGGCAGCGCCCAGGTGGTGCCACCGATGGCGGGAACTCCAGACCTCTCTCTGTAGTCTAGGCATATCGCCCACGGTGAGGCCCGTTTCCGTCCGCAACGGAGAGGGTGGGATTCGAACCCACGGTACGGTTACCCGCACACCGGTTTTCGAAACCGGCCCATTCAGCCGCTCTGGCACCTCTCCGGCACCGCGCAGGCGGGCGAGCGGATTTTAGTACCCGCGCGCGGGCCACGCAAGGACGCGACGGGCGCGATAGGAATTGCGGGGCACGCCAACCACGCTCGGCCCCCTGACGGCCGGGGCGGCGAGGGCAGGCCCCTCACAGGCGCTTGTACCACCAGATGAACCCCACGATCGCCACGGTCACCAGGCCGATGCCCAAGATTATGGAGAAGGCCCACGGGTGCTGCTGGAGCGGGAGGGCCACGTTCATCGAGAAGATGCTCACCACCAGCATCGGCAGCATCAGCATGAGCATGACCAGGTTGAGCGCCTTCATCAGCACGTTGAGGTTATTGCTGACAATCGTCCCCCGAGCATCCATCATGCCGGCCAGCACCTGCGAGTAGATCGCCGCCTGCTCGTAGCATTGGCCGTTCTCGATCAGCACGTCGTCCAGGAACTCCAGATTCTCCGGCGACAGGCCGACTCGCTGGGCGTTGGCCCGCATCTTCTCCACCACCTTGCCGTTGGTGCTGATGGCGTTGAGGTAGTACACGAGGCTCTTTTCGAGCGTGAAGAGATTCAGCAGGTTCTTGTTGGTCATGGCCGTGCTGATCTCCCCTTCCAGCTCCTCCGTGATCTTGTTGATGACCTTCAGGTGCTCCTCGAAGTGGAAGATCCGCCGGTAGATCACCTTCAGCAACACGCCGTGCAGGTCGCGGACCTTGGCAAACTGCCGGCCCTCGAACAGCGGCGTCTCCTCGCTGACGACGATGATCAGGCGCTGGGGGAACAGGAACAGGCCCATTGAGTCGGCCTTGAAGAGAAACTCCGTCTCCGAACAGTAATTCCGCGGGCGCTTGAAGATCAGCGCGATGTGCTCCGGCTCAAACTCCAGCCGCGACGGCTCGTCAGGGTCCAGGGCCGAGTTCAGCGTGTGCTCATCGAGCTTGACCTCGTCGATCAGATATCGCTTCTCGGACTCTTCCGGAGCGATGTAGACGTGCCCCTGACCATTGGCCGCATCGCTCTCGACGAGCCTCTCGTCCTGGATTCTCAATTGCCTCAGCATCGCCGAACCTCCAGGCGCCGCAGGCCCTCCCGCGCGGCCCGCCCGCCGGGCGCCATCCGCGAAATCATACCCCCTTTGCCGCGCACCAGGCAACCGCACCCCCGCCCCGGCAGGGAAGATTCTTTCTGCCCCCTCCGCCCCCCGCGCGCTGGCCTCGGCCCGCCGCCCACGCTATCCTGGCAGCCGTGAATTGCCGCCCGACCACCGAGGGCCGCCGTCCTGCGCGCCGCGCCGCCACAGCCGCGGTGCTTCTGTGCATTGCCCTGGCCGGAGAACCCGCCTGCTCCGACACCCCCGAGGCGCCAGCCCCCCAGGACGCCCTGCGAGCGCTGCTGGGTGACCCGACCACGGCCGACGCGACCTTGGCGGCCTTGGCGGCAACGGGCGACAGGGAGCTTCTGCCCGTCTTCGCCGCCGCAGCCAAGACGGGCGACCGCGCGCGACGGATGCTGGCGGTCTCGGCCGCAGCGAAGCTCGCCGGGAAGGGCGCCGCGGACATCCTCTACGACCGCCTGCGCCACGATGAGGCCGACGAGGTGCGCTCCGAGGCCCTGGTCCAACTGATCTCGCTGGAGGCTGTCTCCAACGACCAGTTGACCCAACTGCTCCAGGCGAACGATCCGACGCTCCGCTGCCTGGCGGCCCGGGCCCTGGTGCGTGCCGGTCAGGCCGGCCCGGCCCTCCAGACGCTCAAGGCGCTGGCCGGCTCGGCGGACCCCACGCTGGCGGGCCTGGCGCGGCTGACGCTGCTATCCACCGGTGAGATGGAACAGCTCGCTCCCCTGGCCGAGGTCATGCGCAACCCTTCGGCGCCCCCGCAACTGCTGTCGATGCTGCTGGGGCAGATCACCGAAGATCGCATCGCTTCCGCCGCCGAGCTGGCGCGAGAGCTGGCCGTCGGCACCGACGCCATCCCGCTGAAGGTCCGCGCCTACCGTGCCGCAGCCACCGCCGGCGCCGGCGGCCGGGCGCTGCTGGCCCAGACGATCGCCGACAGCACGGGGACGGTCCTTCGCGTCCAGCTCCTGCACCTTCTGGCCGACCTGCCCGACCCCCAGGAGCAGTTGCAGTCCCTGGCGCGCGGCGACGATGCGGTGGGCTTGCTCGCGCGGCTGGAGCTGGCGCGCGGGGCGGGCGGGGAGCCCGCCTCCCAGGCCGCTCGAGCGGCGGTCGCGCTGGGCCACACCGTCGTGATCGATTACGTCCTGGACCGCGCCCGAGGCGACCTCGCCGAGCGCGGCAAGGGGGCAGACTTCTACGTCCCGGCCTTGGTCGCCATCGTGCAGTCTGCCCGGGCCGACTCGCCGGTCATGCTGGACGAACATACCCAGGCCGCCCAGGCCGCCGAACTGCTGGGGGAACTCGCGACCGACGAGGCCACCCGGGCCCTCACCGCGATCCTGTCGGGCCCGTACAACGCCCAGGTGCGCGCGGTCGCCGCCGGCCTGCTCCGCTGCAAGAACAAGGCCGCCTGCGAATGGACGGCGGCGCTGCTGAACAGTCCGTACGAAGAGCTCTGCACCGACGCGGCCCTGACGCTCGGCCAGCACGCAGACCACCGGGCCGCCGCGGCGCTATCCGACATCCTCCGCCAGGGCCGCCGTCACCCCCCGGAGCTGACGGCCCTGGCCGGGTGGTATCTGGCCAGGATCACCTCCCGCACGGCGGCGGCCGTCTCGGCCGCCACGGAGGCGCTCGGGCAGCCGGCGAGCAACCGCTAGCTTTTCCGCAGGCAAAGGCTGCTTGAGCCAGTTCACCGTAGACCGCCAGCTCGCCGAGCGGATTCAGGTCCGCTGGGAGCAGGTCCCGGTTCCTCTCCCGCCGCGCGGCCCGCACCGCCATCGCCGCGGCCGCCCTTAGCGTCTGACCCTGCCAGCCCGAGGCAGCCAGACCAGGGCACCCAGGATCAGCAGCGACAGCGTGCAGGGCTCGGGGACCACGTCCCCGAAGGCGCTGAAGTCCCCGCAGCCACCGCCGACGAACTTGGCGGCCGCCAGCGAGGGAATGTGCCCGTGGCCTATTGGGGTGCTCAGCTCCGTCGTGAAGTCCGTGTCCGCGAAGGGACCCGTCCCAAGAATCTGAAAGACGAACGTCTCGGTCTCACCCGGGTAGATCTGGTGCGGACTCCTCCCGACGCCGTCGGTCAAGCTGACGTCGAAGAGCCCGAAGTTGGCCACATGATAGCGGTCCTCGCTTACACGCAGGCGCCACCCCGGTGTCGGGTCGTCCCACCACTGAAGGCCGGTCACGTGACTGGTGGTGTTGAAATAGACCCTGTTGATCCGAAACGAATGGGGGGATCCGGTGTTGTTGGACACGTCCAGGGTCAGCATGTCGCCGCTGACGGAGAAGCTCATCTGAGCATCGAGCCATGCCGCCGGCACGGACCAAGGCTCACTGGAGAAATCGCTCAGGGTCAGCACGCTTGCCGAGGAGTGTCTCACGCCCGTCGAGATGGCCAACATCAATCCAACCACAGTCCATAACCCCATTTTCTCCCGCATGGTCCTGCTCCTGTTCTGACCAAGGCGCGCGCAAGCACCCGGATCGCTTCGACGCGGCTCCGGCCAGGCTCCTGTGACTCGTGCAGCAAATCCTCTCTTGGGAGACTTGGTCCTGTTGGCCCTGAAGGAGGTAAGAGCAAACAACTGCGGGTGATTACCGCCTCCATGAATTGGCCAGGGCAGCCCTCCGGGCAGGCTGCCTGCTCCGCCGCCTCCACGAGCGGAGTACTGAGCGGTTACATACTACACCCACATTGTCCCCCTGTCAAGAGAAACCCCGCTGTAAGAGCCCCCCTTCCGATGGCACCCCGCGAGCCCAGGCCTGCCGACGAAAGCCAAGGACATTGCACTGCGTCAGTTACCGAGCCGAACCCGCCGGCGGCCCCACGGAAGCAAAGACAACCCCTGTTAAGGCTGATGGTGGTAGCGCAGCGGGTCGGTGGCGCCCGCGGCGGCAAAGCCCCCCAGGCGCAGACGGCAACTGTCGCAGCGCCCGCAGGCCAGGCCGTCGTCACTCGGGTCATAGCAACTGTGTGTTAACGAGTAGTCCACCCCCAGTGATAGGCCGCGTTGGATGATCTGCGCCTTGGTCAGGCCGATCAGCGGGGCGTGGATGGTGAACCGCCCGCATCCCTCCACCGCCGCGGCCGTGGCGAGATTGGCGAGCTCCTCGAAGGCTTGGAGGAACTCCGGCCGGCAGTCGGGGTAGCCGCTGTAGTCGATGACGTTGGCGCCGATGAAGATGTCCCAGGCGCCGAGGATCTCCGCGTAGCCCAAGGCGATGCTGAGGAAGATGGTATTGCGGGCCGGGACGTAGGTCGGCGGGATGCCGGGTCTGCGGCGTCGATCCTTGGGCACGGGCGTCCGGTCGGTCAACGCGCTGCGGCCGAAGCCCGCCTCGGCGGACAGGTCCAGCCGCACGATACGGTGGCTGGCCGCCCCGCCGGCCTTGGCCACGGCCGCCGCCGCGTCCAGCTCGCGGCGGTGCCGCTGGCTGTAGTCAAAGCTCAGCGCATGGCAGGCGTAGCTCTCCGCGCGCGCGATGGCCAAGGTCGTCGCGCTATCCAGCCCGCCCGAGACCAGCACCACCGCCGGTCTACCCTGAGACCCCACCATAACCTGACCCTACACGCGGTTGCCTTCGGTGTCAATGGCTGTATGCTGGTAATGTGGGCTGTCCGCCCCGTGAGACCGAGAGAAGGCCCGTGGCCAAGATCGAGACCTTTGCCAATCCCCATCCCCGCCGCGACTACGTCATCCGCCACGCGGCGCCCGAGTTCACCAGCCTGTGCCCCAGGACCGGGCAACCGGACTTCGGTGAGATCCAGATCGAGTACGTCGCCGACCGCCGGTGCCTGGAGCTGAAGAGCCTGAAGCTCTACCTCCAGGGCTATCGGCAGCGCGGCGTGTTCTACGAGGACGCCGTCAACCGCATCCTGGACGACCTGGTCGCCGCCTGCCGGCCGAGGCGGATGACCGTCACCGGCCGCTTCGCCCCGCGCGGCGGCATGCACTCGATCGTCACCGCCTGCTACGAGCGGCCCCGGAGACGCCGGCGACGATGAAACATCGCATCGGCCAAGTCGTGGGCTGGGCGGTGCTGGCGGGCATCGTGGCCCTGCTGGCCGCAGGGATGCTGCGCGACCGCGAGCCTGCGCTCGTTGTCCGCAGCCCGGTGGCCGTGATGGGCACGGACTGCACCCTCCAGGCGGTCGCGCCGGCTAGGGCGGCCGAGCGCGCCCGCCAGGCCCTGGCCGCGGCGGAGAGCGAGCTGCGGCGGGTCGAGGCCCGCTTGAGCGTCAAGCTCGACACCACCGAGATCGCCCACCTCAACGCCGCCCCCGCCAAGGAACCGGTGAAGCTGTCACCGGCAAGCCTGGAGGTGCTCCTGGCCGCCCGCGAGGCCCATCGGGCGACGGGCGGAGCCTTCGACGTCACCTGTCGCCCGCTGATCGAGCTGTGGAAACAGGCCGGGCGCGAAGGGCGACTGCCCACCGCCGACCAGATCGCCCAGGCCCGGGCGCAGTCCTCCTGGGCGCACATCGAGCTTCTGCCCGACGGGGCGGTCAAGACGCTGGACACCGCCTGCGTGGACTTAGGCGGCATCGCCAAAGGCTACGCCGCCGATCAGGCGGCCGAGACGATGGTGCAGCTGGGCATTCAAGGGGGGATTGCCCAAGCCGGCGGGGACACGCGATGCTTCGGCGCCCGGCCGGACGGGCAGCCCTGGAGGATTGCTGTTCGGGACCCCTTTCACCCCCAGACGGATCAGCCGTTTGCCACGCTGCGAATCCGTGACGGGGGGGTGTGCACCAGCGGGAACTACTTCCGCTACGTCGAGATTCAAGGCCACCGCTACAGCCACATCATCGACCCCCGACCCGGGCCCACGATGGGGATGCCTGCTGACGCGGTCCCTTCGGTCACCGTCGTCGCTCCCAAGGCGATCACAGCGGACGTCTGGGCGACGGCGCTGTCTGTGCTGGGGGCCGAGGGGTTCTCACTGCTGCCGCCCGAGGCGCACATCGAGGCGATGGTCGTGGAGGGCACAGCCGGGAACTTCCGTATCCGCATGACGGAGGGGTTCGCCAAGCTGCTGGAAGAGGCCCCCGCCACTCAGCCGGCGCCGGTGGCAGCGGGCGGCAGCGAGGATCATTAGCCATGGCGGCATGGAGCGCACTACGCAAGACCCTCCGCAGCGTGGCGGTGCGTCTGGTGTGGGCGTCGGTGTTCTTCCTGCTGGGCTACTTCTCCCTGACGCTGGCCCGCGACGTGCGCGTGTGCCTGGTGATCCTGGCCGCGGTGATCATCCCGTTCGGCGTCGCCTCTCGCAGCGTGCTGGGGGGCTTGTTGCGCGGGGGTGGGCTGGGCCTGGCCACGGGGGCGGGGATCATCTGGGGCATGCTGGTCACCAAGCCCGTCCCCCCGGGGGCGTTCGATCGAACCGCCCTCACCTACGCGGTCTCGGCGGTGGTTCTGGCCTCAGCCGTCGCAGCGCTGTTCGCGATCCTCGCCCAGCGCCGCCGACGCCTGACCCAACGAAGCTGGGGCGATTGACTGCGGGCCCGTCCTCCAAAGCCCGAGCTTGTCAGGGGGCAAAGGAGGATTGCGGATTGCGAATTGAGGATTCCAGGTCCGCGGTGGGCCGCTAGAGTGAAGTGACGTCCTCCGCGCTGTCCACCGTGCCATTGCCGTCGGGTGGGGGGGCCTCTTGATGGTTTTCGGCCTCGGTGCGTTCCTCGGCAGCTTCCGGCACATCGGTCGCTGGACCCGCCGCCTCGGCTGGGATGTCGGGGGGTGCGGCAGCGGCGACCTCGGCGGCCAGGGCACCTTGGCCGTTGTCCTCGGCCACGACGCGGGCCACGCCCACCAGCGTGTCGTCCTCTCGCAGGCCGATGAGTCGCACGCCCTGGGTGGCCCGGCCGATGGTCCGCAGGTCGCCCGTCCCGATCCGCACGATCATCCCGCCGTGGGTCATCAGCATCAGCTCATCGGCGTCACGGATGGGCTTCATGGCCACGACCTTGCCGTTGCGCTCGGTGGTCTTGATGTTGATCACCCCGTAGCCGCCGCGGCTTTGGAGGCGATATTCCTCGAAGCGGGTCCGCTTGCCGTACCCGTTCTCGCAGGCCGTCAGCAGCGTGGCGGCCGGATCGACGATGGCCATGTCCACCACCTCGTCCCCCTTGCGCAGGTGCACGCCGCGCACGCCGGCGGCCGTGCGGCCCATGGGCCGGACGTCGGTCTCCCGAAATCGGATGGACTTCCCGTTGGCCGTGCCGAGGATGATCTCATCGCTGCCGCGCGTGATGGCCACGCCGATCATCACGTCGCCTTCTTCCAGCCCCGTCGCGACGATGCCGCCGCGGCGCGGGTTGGCGTAGGCGGCCAGCGCGGTCTTCTTGATCTGCCCCTTTCGCGTGGCGCTGACGAGGAACCGTTCGTCGAATTCGCGCACGGCCACCACGGCGCAGATCCGCTCCTGCTCGCTGACCTCCAGGAGGTTCATGATGGCCCGCCCCTTGGACTGCCGCGCCATGGACGGGATGTCATAGACCTTCAGCCAGTGCATCCGCCCGTTGTCCAGGAACACCAGCATGTAGTCGTGGGTGGAGGCGATGAAGAGCTCCTCGACGAAGTCGCCCTCCTTGGCGTCGGATCCGAGGATGCCCTGGCCCCCGCGGCCTTGGCGGCGGTAGGTGGTCAGCGGGGTGCGCTTGATGTAGGCCGCGTGGGTGAGCGTGACGACCACGTCCTCATCCGCGATGAGGTCCTCGATGTCGAAGTCCTCCGCATCGGCGACGATCTCGGTTCTCCGCGCGTCGGCGTACTTGGCTTTCAGGTCCGCCAGGTCGGCCCGGAGGATGTCCAGCAGCTTGGCCTCGTGGCGCAGGATGGTCTCGTACTCGGCGATCTCCCCGGTGAGCTTGCCGTAGTCCTCGGCCAGCTTCTCCACCTCCAGGCCCGTGAGGCGCTGGAGCTGCATCTGGAGGATCGCGTCGGCCTGGACGCCAGTGAGCGTCTGCTCGCTGCCCCCCGCGCGGGCCAGGAAGGCCTTGGGCAGCAGCTTCCGCACGGCCGCGGCCTCGACGAGCCGCAGCGGCCGGGCCATGAGGCGCTCCTTGGCCGTCGGCACGTAGGGGGACTTCTTGATGACCTCGATGATCCCGTCGATGTCGGCCACCGCCAGGATCAGCCCCTCCAGGATGTGCGCCCGCTGCCGCGCGCGGCGGAGCAGGAAGCCCGTGCGCCGGCGGACCACCTCCTTGCGGTGGTCCAGGAAGCCGACCATCAGCTCCTTCAGGCTCATCGTCCGCGGGGCGCGGTTCACCAGCGCGATGTGAATCAGGCTGAAGGTCGATTGAAGCGGGGTGTACTGGTAGAGCTGATTGACCACGACCTCGGGGGTGGCGCCTTTCTTGAGCTCCAGCACGATCCGCATGCCCGTGCGGTCGCTGTGGTCCTGGATGTCCTGGATGTCGGGGACTCGGCCATCCCTGACCACCTCCGCAATCCGCTCGATGATCGTGCTCTTGAGCACCTGGTAAGGGATCTCGGTGACGACGATCTGCGTCTTGCCGCCGCGAGTGGCCTCGGTGTGCATGCGGGCGCGGACGATGATCCTCCCGCGGCCGGTGTCGTAGCCCTCCAGGATGCCCTTGCGCCCGCAGATCAACCCACCGGTGGGAAAGTCCGGACCTTTGATGAACTGCATCAGCTCCTCGACGGTCGCCTCGGGGTTGCCCAGCAGGTGGACCAGGCCGTCGCAGACTTCGCCCAGGTTGTGCGGGGGGATGCTGGTGGCCATGCCGACCGCGATGCCCTGGCTGCCGTTGACCAGCAGGTTGGGAACCTTGCCGGGCAGGACGGTCGGCTCGGTCAGCCGATCGTCATAGTTGGGCTGCATGTCCACCGTGTCGAGGTTCAGGTCCTCCATCATCTCGGCCGCGACGGCCGTCATGCGGACCTCGGTATAGCGCATGGCCGCCGGCGGGTCCCCGTCGATCGAGCCGAAGTTGCCCTGCGGGTCCACCAGCGGGCAGCGCAGGTTCCAGTCTTGGGCCAGGCGGGCCAGGGTGGGGTAGACCACCGTATCGCCGTGGGGGTGGTAGTTGCCGCTGGTGTCCCCGACGATCTTGGCGGACTTCAGGTGCTTGCTGCGCGGGCCCAGGCGCAGGTCGTTCATGGCCACCAGCACGCGGCGTTGGCTGGGCTTCAGACCGTCGCGCACGTCCGGCAGCGCGCGGTCCATGATCGTGCTCATCGCATACGTGAGGTAGCTGTCGCGCAGCTCCTCCTCGATGGCCCGATCCTCCACGCGCTCGTTGGGCAGCACGACGTTGATCGCCGCGGCCGTGGCCCCGGGGGGCTGGTTGACACCGGTATCATTGGCGCCCCCGGCCGCGGCGGCGCCGTCGTGAGCATTTCCGGGAGAATCCTGGGCAGGCCGTCCTGAGTTCTGCTCGTCTTTTGCCACGTTCAAGGCTCCCAATGGCAATGAGTTACGACGGGAGTACCCCGCGCCCCAGGCCCTCCTGGCTGGCCGCGGACCTCCCTGTCATGTTCCTGATTATGACAAACTTCCCCGCCAATTGCCACCCCCCACCGATGCTCCAACGCCCGAGGCGACGGTGGCGGTTGTCCGTCGGCCTGGACCGGCGGTACAATGAGGGGCGCAAGGAGGCGGGTTCTTTCCCCCGGGGTGCCGGATGAAGGCCGCAAGACTCTTGATGGTGGTTGGCTTCGCAGCCTGGGGAATGTGCGGCCCGGCGGCGGGACAGGTGTTGGTGAGGCTGGGCGCGTCGGACAACCTGGCCTTGGGGTCAGCCTTCGCCGACTTGGTTTCTCCCGCGCCTGCCAACTCGCTGCCCGAGCCGGCGGCCCTGTTGCTGCTGTGCTGCGGCGCGGTCCTCCTGCTGGCGCGCCCCCGCCGCCGACCCACCCATCACCCGCCGCGGGTGCCGCCGCCCTCCTCGCGCGGGCCGGGGCGTTTTCCCACCCAACAGACTTGACAAAGCCCGGCGGCCCCGCTTACCATGCCCACGCGGTAACACCGTAGCGGTCCGCTCGGAAGCATTAGGCGGACCGTTGTTGTTTCAAGACTTCCCGGCTGACCTGGCAAGGGGAGAGGCAACAGCGGATAGGTTTGCACGCCCGCGGGCCAGCGGGTATCTTAGCGGCCCGCGCCGGCCCGGCGGCACCGTGCGGTGCTCGGCTAGCGGCAAGGAGTGACGTCCGTGGGATATCACTGCGTCGTATGCGTCAAGCAGGTGCCGGACACCAAGCGGATCACCGGCCAGGCCATGAAAGAGGACGGCACGGTGAACCGCGCGGCGCTGGCCATGGTGTTCAACCCCGAGGACCTCAACGCCCTGGAAGAGGCCCTGGCCATCCGCGAGGCGCACGGAGGGTCGGTGACGGTGGTGACCATGGGCCTGCCGGCCGCCTCGGAAGTCCTGCGGGAGGCGCTGTACCGCGGGGCCGACCGCGTCGTGCTCATCACCGACCGCCGCGCCGCCGCCAGCGACACCCTGGCGACCAGCTACATCCTGTCCCGCGCGGTGCGAAAGCTGAATCCCGACATCGTCCTCTGCGGGCGCCAGGCCATCGACGGCGACACCGCCCAGGTCGGCCCGCAACTGGCACAGAAGCTGGGCGTCCCGCAGATCACCTACGTCGAGCAGATCCTGGAGCTGGCCGAGGGGAAGACCAAGGTCCGCCGCAACGTCGGCAACGGGTGGGAGGTGGTCGCCTGCAAGCTGCCGGTGCTCATGACCGTGCGGGACACCGCCAATATCCCGCGTCCCCCGGCCGCCAAGAAGATGATGCGATACAAGAAGGCCCGCTGCCCGGCCGAGGTCGCGAAGCTCGTCGAGGACACGATGCCCAACGGCACCGACAAGGCCAAGGCCGCCGAGACTCAACAGCGCTGCCAGGCCCTCGCCCAGGCCGGCCTGCTCATCGAGCAGTGGGACTTGGACAATCTGGAGGCCGACCTCACCTGGTGCGGGCGCGACGGTAGCCCCACCAAGGTCCACCGGATTCAATCGGTCGTGCTGACCGGCGGGGAGTACCGCGAATTCCCACCGAACGAGCAGGCCTGCACGGAGCTGATCAGCGAGCTGATCGAGGACCACACCCTGGGCTAACCAGCTAACCGGGCCACAGAAGTGCCGACAGTCGAGGATAGTGAGTGATGATCGACGTGAATCGCCAGGGCGAAGTATGGGTCTTTGCCGAGCAGGAGGCCGGCAAGCTCAGCGACGTGCCCCTGGAGCTGATGAGCAAGGGCCGCGAGCTCGCGGAGACGCTCACCGTCCCGCTGGCCGCCGTGCTGATCGGCAACTCCGCGGAGGACCTCGCCGCGACGCTGATCCGCCACGGGGCCGACAAGGTCTACCTCGTCGAGGACGCGCGCCTGGCCCACTACCAGGCCACCGGTTACTGCCACGTGCTGTGCCAGCTCATCGAGCAGCACCGCCCGCAGATCTGCCTCTACGGCGCGACGGCCATCGGGCGGGATCTCGCCCCCACGGTCGCCAGCGCGATGAAGTGCGGCCTGACCGCCGACTGCACGGACCTCCAGATCGGCGACCACACCCCCCCGGGCACCAACGACGTGCACCGCAACCTGCTGCTCCAGATCCGCCCGGCCTTCGGGGGCAACATCATCGCCACGATCGTCAACTACCATCGCTGGCCGCAGATGGCCACGGTCCGGGAGGGCGTGATGGCCCTTTCCAAGGCCGACGCGGCCCGCAGGGGGCAGGTCGTGCGCTATCCGGTGAACCTGGACGGCGTGACGCTGCCGCTGGAGGTCCTCGAGACGCACCGCCAGGAAAAGAAGGTCAACCTCAAGGCTGCCCGCATCATCGTCTCCGGCGGGGCGGGCGTGGGCAGCCGAGAGAACTTCCGGCTGATCTGGGACCTGGCCAACTGCCTGGGGGCGGCCGTGGGCGGCAGCAGGGCAGCGGTGGACCTGGGTCTGGTGGACCACGACCATCAGGTCGGCCAGACCGGCACGACCGTGCGCCCGGCCCTGTACATCGCCTGCGGCATCAGCGGGGCGGTGCAGCACCGCGCGGGCATGCAAGAGGCAGCCAAGATCCTCGCGATCAACACCGACCCGCAGGCCCCGATCTTCTCGGTGGCGCACTACGGCATCGTCGGCGACCTCCACAAGGTCATCCCCATGCTCATCAAGGCCCTCCGCGGCGGCGAGCGCATCCACCACGCCGTCGAGGCGGCCAAGGCCTAGCATCCTGTGACAGGAGCGAATCACCGGGAGGCGAGCGGACCCCATGGCAAACTTCTACACGGACAACGAAGACATCCAGTTCCTCTTTGGCCACATGGACCTGCCTCGCCTGGCGGCGATCCTGGAGGACGACTTCGCCTACGCCCGGCAGTTCGACTTCGCCCCCGCCGACGCCGTCGACGCGGTGGACAACTACCGGCGGATCCTGACGGTCCTGGGCGAGCTGGCCGGTGACGTAATCGCCCCCACCGCCGAGGAGACCGACCAACTGGGCAACACGCTCAATCCCGACGGCTCGGTCTCCCGCCCGCCCGGCATCCAGTTAGCGCTCAAGCGCCTCAGCCAGGCTGACCTGATGGGCTTCACGCTGCCGTACCGCTTCGGCGGGCTGAACTTCCCCAACGTGGTCTACACGATGAGCAACGACATCATCAGCCGGGCCGACGCCTCGCTGATGAACCTCTACGGGCTCCAGGGCATCGCCGAGACCATCAACGCCTTCGCCGATGAGACGATCAAGCAGCAGTACCTGCCCCGCATGGCGTCGGGTGAGCTGACCGGGGCCATGGTCCTGACCGAACCGGACGCCGGCAGCGACCTGCAATCCGTCAAGACCTCCGGCCACGACTCCAGCGCCGAAAAACCGGCCACCGTCTGGCAGGACGGGGAGGGCAACTGGTTCGTCCGCGGCGTGAAGCGCTTCATCACCAACGGCTGCGGTGACGTGCTGCTGGTGCTGGCCCGCAGCGAGCCGGAGATCACCGACGGGCGCGGCTTGAGCCTGTTCCTGGTGGAGCGCGGCCCGTGGGTGAAGGTCCGGCGGCTGGAGAACAAGCTGGGCATCCACGGCAGCCCGACGTGCGAGCTGTTCTTCAACGACGCCCCGGCCAAGCTCATCGGCGAGCGGCAGCGCGGGCTGATCACCTACGTGATGAGCCTGATGAACGGGGCGCGGATCGGCATCGCCGCCCAGGGTCTGGGCATCGGGGAGGCGGCCTACCGCGTCGCCCGGGGCTACGCCCACAGCCGAAAGCAGTTCGACACGGCCATCGAGAACTTCCCCGCCGTCCGCGAACTGCTGGTGGACATGAGCACCGACCTCCAAGCCGCCCGGGCGCTGACCTACCACGCGGCCTTCTGCGTGGACCTGGAGTACGGGGCCCTGCGGAAGCTGGAGTTCGGCAACGTCACCGACGCCGAGAAGGTCAAGGCCCTGCGGGGCGACTCGCGAAAGTACGGGCGCTACAACAAGCTGCTCACCCCCATGGCCAAGTACTACGCCTCCGAGATGTCCATGCGCGTGAGCAACTCGGCCATGGCGGTGCTCGGCGGCAGCGGCTACATGAAGGATTACCCCGTCGAGCGGCACCTCCGCGACAGCCGGATCACCACCATCTACGAGGGCACCAGCCAGCTCCAGATCGTCGCAGCCGTGGCGGGGGTGGCCAGCGGGACGGGTCAGACGCTGGTGGAAGAACTGATCACGCGCCCCTGGCCGGAAGACATCGCTCCGCTCATCGAGCAGATCCGCAGCGGCCTATCGTTGCTGGAGAAGGCCGTGGCTGCCGTCAAGGCCCAGGGCACGGCCTATCGCAACCTGTACGCCCGCAAGCTGGTGGACATCGGGGTGGTCCTGGTGATCGCGGCGATCTTCTGCGACCACGCGACCGCCTCCGACCGCAAGAAGGCCGTCGCCCGCAGGTGGCTGGCGGACAAGATGCCCGAGATCCGCAAGAACGTCGAGCAGATCACCTCGGGCGACCTGTCGGTGGTGGAGCAGTTCGAGGCCCTGGCCGGCCCGGTGCCCGTGGCTGAGTAGCCCCGGAGAAAGACAACAACTGCTTCACCACAGAGGGCCTGCCTGCCGGCAGGCAGGCACAGAGGACACCGAGAAAGACGTATCCCCAGGGAACATCCTCAACACGGGTGTTCCCTTTTTGCTGTCTTTGTGTTCTCTGTGTCCTCTGGGGTTCCTGGTTGTCGCCGTGAACGGTCCCGGGCGCGATGGAGCTAGGCGTGGGATGGTTTGAGGACAAGCTTCGCCCGAAAGTCGTAGCCTCGCCGTGGCGGCGGGACCTGCTGGCGATGGCGGTGTTGGCCGTCCTGGCCGCGACGCTGCTGCCGGGCTGGGTCGCCGACATCGGCCCGCTGTTCGGCCCCGGGGGCGGTACCGAAGACACGGCACGCGTCAGCAACATCGCCCAGTACCTGGCCAACATCCCCGGGCAGATGGCCTCGTTCTACCTGCCGCTGGCGATGGGTTTCGCGCTGGCCTTGCGGTGCGGGGCGGTGGACCTGAGCGTCTGGGCGGTGGCCGGGGCGGGCGGCGTGGTGGCGGCACGGCTGATGAACCTGCACCTGTCGGTGCCTGTGGCCTTTGCCGCGGCTGCGGCGGCGGGGGCGATCTTCGGGGCCCTTCAGGGAGTCCTGGTCGCACGGGCGAACCTGCCCAGCATCCTGGTGACGGCCCTTGGGGCGATCGGCCTGACGCTGCTTGTGGGCACGTGGACGGGCCGAGCCCCGGTGGCCGTGGCGGGCGATCGCTTCGCGGCGCTGCGCAACGCGATGCCGTCCCCACCCATTCTCATGGGCCGAATGGTCATCGTGGCGGCCCTGTACGGAGCCGCGATGCTCGCCCTGATGATCGCCGACGGCACCCCGCGGCGGCGTCCTCGGCCCGACCGGCGGCGCGAGCTGACCGGCGCGCTGACGGCCTCGGGGGCCCTGGCGGCGCTGGGCGGGGCGTGCTGGCTGATCGATCATCCCTCCGCGCCCGTGCTGAGCTGGCCCATCGGCGATCTTCGCATCGCCTCGGCGGCCGTGCTCGCGGGGGCGGCGCTGCTGGGCGGGCGCGGCCGAACAGTACTGGTGGGGCTGCTGTTGCCGGTAGCGCTGCTGACGGCCACCGTCTGGCGCCAGAAGGTGCCGCTGGCCTCCTGGCACGGGGCGCCGCTTGGGGGGCTGGTGCTGGTCTGCCTGGTCATCGCGGCCCAGATGGCCATCGACAACGCCCTGTCCTGGCGGCAGCGGGGCAAGTGGCTGGCCGCCGGGGCGCTGGCGATGCAGGTAGCCGGGATGGCGCTGCTGGCCGCCACCGGCACGATCGAGGACCTCGCGGGCCAGCGGGCCTTCCTGCTGGTGGCCATGGGCGCGTGGCTGGCGGGCGTTCTGGCGCTGCTGGTCTCCCGGAGCCGCCGCCGGCCGAGGTGGGCGAGCGAATTGGGCCGCCGCGCCCTGCTGTGACCGCTACCGGCGCTAGGACCCCTTCTTAGCGCCCTGGGTTACCCGATGGCGCAGAGCCGCCTCGATGAACGGCTGGATCTCCCCGTCGAGCACCTTGTCGGTCTGGGTCGTCTTGAGGTCCGTCCGCTCGTCGCGCACGAGCTGGTAGGGATACAGCACGTACGAGCGGATCTGGTAGCCGAAGGCGATCTCGCCCTTTTGGCCGTACATCTTGGCGAGTTCCGCGTCGCGGCGGGCCTGCTCGTGCTGATAGAGCTTGGCCGCGAGCATCTTGCGGGCCTCGGCGCGGTTCTTATGCTGGGAGCGCTCGTTTTGGCATTGGACGACCAGGCCCGTCGGCAGGTGGGTGAGGCGGACGGCGCTG
>JALHTV010000177.1 GCA_022866005.1 Phycisphaerae bacterium | reverse complement strand
GATTCTGGGTGGTGGACAACAACACGATGGCGCCCGTGCCCAGCTTTACGGCCAAGAATTCCTCCGGTGCGGTTCTGGAGACGGTCACGTTCCAGGGCGCCCTGGTTGACGGGCACGTCGGCGTGGCGGATTACGGCTTCATGGGCATCTGGGCTGCCGAGAACATCGCCCGGGTGGAGATCTCCCAGGACGGCAGCCTGTTCGACAACCTGACGTTCAGCGGGGTGCCCGAGCCGACGAGCCTGGCCCTGCTGGCTGTGGGCGCGGTGGCCGTGCTGCGGCGCCGCTGGAGGCGGTAGCGGCGACAGTTCCATGTCAGTGTGGCGAGGTTCATGCCCCGCTGCGCTGTGAACATAGAGAGACGCGGTGGAGCCGTAGGCTCCACCGCGTCGTTTTTGCCATTCGTGCCAGGCCCGTCATGCCTCCGCGGGGCGGCCTTGGCAGCGAGGGTCAGTCTTTCAGCTCCACGTTCCAGTACGCCGCGTCGAGGAACTGTTTCCAGGAGGCGTAGCGGCGGCTATTGAGTTGGAGCGTGACGGCCGGGGAGCGCTTGGGCTTGACTGGTTGGGCGACCAGGCGCAGGCAGGCCTCTTGCGGCAGGCGTCCGCCCTTGCGCACGTTGCAGGCCACGCAGCAGCAGACGATGTTGTTCCAGGCCGCCTCGCCGCCGCGGCTGCGGGGTACGACGTGATCCAGGCTCAGCTCGCTGGTGGGGTAGCGCCGCCCGCAGTACTGGCAGCGATTGCGGTCGCGGGCATAGATGTTCCGCCGGGTGAACTTCACCGCCGTCTGCGGCAGGCGGTCGTAGTCCAGCAGCCGCACGATCCGCGGCACGGCCAAGTCGAACCGCACGCAGCGCAGCCACTCGTGGTGCTCGCGCTCGTAGCGGGCGCGGAACTCGCTGACCTCCCGCCAGGAGGCAAAGTCGTAGCTGGCGTACTGGTTGTTCTCGATGGAGATGATCTCGGCGAGGTTCTTGAACAGCATGCACATCGCCCGGCGAACCGTCGTGATCCGAACGGCCGCGTAGTACTTGTTCAGGACCAGCACGTTGCTGGTCAGCACGCTGGGCTCCACCGCGATCATGGCTTCTGTCGCCTCTGTCCAAAAACCTCCGCCGCCTGCACCGGGGCGGACCCACCCGCCCGGTGCGGGCATAGGGCCAAAATGATACCACGCCCTGAGGGCCAATCAAGCGCGGAGACAAAGTGCGTAACAACTCTCCTTAGGAACCTGCAATGGTTATGCGTGGGGCGGGTAGGGACCTTTTTCCTAGAACCTGATGGGCAATCGCTAGGTGGTCTCCCTGCTGTCGGTGCCCGATAGGATCGCCTTTTCTACGAGGGACTTGGCTTCGTCCAGCAGTCGCCGGGCCTCGCGCCGGGCAGCGATTGACTTTCCTACCAGTTCGGCCAATTCGTCCTGAATGTCGGCTACGACGTTCGGCACACGAAGTCCAAGGACTTCCTTTTCGTCAAAGCGCGGATGATTCGACCCGTCCTGACACCATTTCAAGACTGTTTGGACGCAAGGGGAACGTAGGAATACAAACAAGGTTTCCGCCTTTATCGCGTCCTTGCTAGGCCGAAGCACGATGAATTCAGTTGAACCCACCATCGGCACGCCTTCCGACGGCAACACTACTGCGATTTCTTTCAGGTAAGAACGCAAGCGGGATACGACAAGATCGCCAGCCTGCAACCGCTTCTTTGTGCTTCCGATTTCGGCGGCGGGCGTCGGTTCAAGCGTTTCGTCCAGGAATGGGTTTAAAGCGTCCGTCAAATCATAGTTGCGGACTTGCTCGCCGGGGGGCACTCTGTCAGGTTGCCAAAGACTCCTGACGGATCGGTATTGCTCCCCCACGGCCCGGCCTTTCGTCTTTGCCAGCGCGTTCAGTACCCCTAGCTTGGCGGGTTGGTAATACTCCGCGTCAAAGCGCCCAGCGGTGGCAACATCCTTGTAGTTGCCTTCATAGAACAGGCGCGGGGTCAGGTCCAGCTTGTCCAGTCCCAGTTCCGACAGAAGCATCGCTTCCGCGTCGGAAAAATGCCCTTCCGCGTCCCTGCGGGTTGTGTAGGCGCGGCGGGTCAACTTCGCGACCTGTTCCTGCATGGGAAGGACTGGCACTTGCAGGGCATTCATCTTCTCAATGAACAGGTTTAGCTGCACATTGCCCGTAGCTTCCCGAAGGGTCTGAAACCGGCCGAAGCGCGAGTTCAGGAAGGTTGAAAGATAGTACGGGTCAACGCCAGATTCGGGCTTCATTCTGACAATGCCAAGGTGTCTATCTGCGTTTGTGGGTAGCAGATCGTTAGACACAACAGCAGCATTGCCGATAGTCCCGACCGTTGTAATGAGCACGTCATCAACTCGAAGTCGGGTCCGCTTGTTGGCGTCGTCTTGCTCTTTGCTGATTTGCAGGGCGTCCGAAAGGACAAACTCGTTGTCCTTGACGCACTTCGCCGATAGATACCGCACGCCCCCTTCTTCGACAACATCAGGCGAAGCGTGAATCCCGTCAGTTATCTTAGCGAGAGAGTCCAGGCGGACACAGCCCTTGGCTCGCAAGATTCGGCTCAGCCGAAGGTACTCCGGTTGAAAGTACTCTGCATCGGCTCGGCCCAAAGTCCCGACCGCACTAAGGTTAATCTCGCTCCATACGGCCATTAGTCGCCCTCCGCGCAGGAGGCGAATCCCTGTTTGCGGCCCCATTCCCGGAAGGCTTCGGCGACGCCGAGGCGGTCAGGCACGAATTGCAGCTTGTCCTTGTACTTGGCCTTCAAGGTGTCCTTCACGGCCTTGTCAGTTGCGAAGTTGATAAGTTGCTCGGCTTGGCCGGCCAGGTGTCGGCGCAGGTTGAAAAGGTCGTGGTCCACCATCGGATGACCGAACAGGTCGTAAAGGCGATTGCCCTTGTCGTCAGTCAGATAGACGTACTCGCCTGTGTTGTCCTTGCCCCCGGCCTGACTGGTGGCGAAGAAGATCGGGTAGTCATAGACCTTCGGGCAGCGAAGCATGGGCGGGGCTTTGCGGTCGTCATTCCACTTTTGCAGGAAAAGGATACTGGTCTTTGTGCCGGCATGCGGCTTGAACGTGTTGCCGTGCAAGCCCACCACGGCCAGTATCCGGGCATGATCGGCGATGAAGTCCCTGATGATCTTATCGGTTGTGTTGTTCAACCGTCCTTGGGGCAGGACGATTGCCATACGGCCGCCGGGCCTAATGAATTGAAGGTTGCGTTCGATAAAGAGCACATCGCGCCCAACCTTGTTCGACCACTTGCCGTTGGCCTTCTTCGCCAGGTCGAATTGGTGAAGGATACGGGAATCCTTTATGTCGCCCGCAAAGGGCGGATTGGTCAACAGCACGTCAAAGGCAAAGTACCGGAAGTTTTCTTGATTCCAGCGGTCCTTCTCCGGGTCGTCTGGGAATCGCATCAGGCGCGGGCGCAGGCCGACCTTGACTTCATCGGGCCAGCTTCGCGGGTCAAGGGTGTTGGCGCGGTAAACATTCGTCTTGCCGTCACCGGCGATAAGGTTTAGCGCCTTGGCAATCTTGATCGCGGGAGTGTCGAAGTCAATCGCATAGACATTCTCGCGGGCGTACTCGGTCTGCCAGGGAGCGGGACCGGCGGCGGTGAATTCGTTTCCCCAAACATGGAAGATCGTATGTACGGTGAAGCCACAAGACCCGGCGGCCGTGTCGATGACGAATTCCTTGGCGGTTGGGTTAAGCATCTTCACGGCCATGTCGATGACGTGGCGGGGGGTGAAGTACTGCCCTTTTTTGCCCTTCCACACTTCAACGGACAAGTACTCAAAGGCTTCGTCGATGACTTGGAGGTTGGAGTTGAACAGCTTGACGTTTTCCAGGGCGGACCCGCACGTTACAAGGTGTTCGGGGGTCAACTCGATCTTCTCGCCGTTTAGAAACACGCCGGGCCACTTGCGCCTGGCCTCGTCGAAAAGGCGGTTGATCTTGTCCTTGAACTCTCTAGGTGTCGCCCCGCCGACGCGGAATTGCAGATAGCGCCGGCCTGGCCCCTGGGCAGCGTGCCATTCATCGTACAGCTTGGCGTAGATCAGCTTAAAAACTTCCTCAAAGGCACTGACCCCGGCACCGGCAAGGACGAGGTTCTCCATGTCCAGGATGATGTTCTTCAGGGTCGTTTGTTCTTTAACCAATACGTTGTGTTCTGTCAGGTCGCCTAGCGTCCATTTCTCATCCAGTAGGTCCGAAAGGGTCTGCCCGGCGCGGGGTATGGCGGTAAGGGCGCGGAAGTAGTTGGGGTCTTGGCGGTGAAGGATGACCGTTTCGCCCCCGTTGGTCCAAACGCCAATGGGCGCGCCTTCGGCGTGGCAATAGCTTTTCAGTTGTTGCAGGCCGTCGGCCCGTTTGGGCTTCTTGCACTCCACGATGATAAACGCGGTGTCGGGATCGTCCTTGTCGCGTATGACAACATCGGCGGCCTTCTCATGGACGGCGGACCCGAATTGCACGGGCTTTTCAACGGCGATACGCTCGGCCGGGTAACCGTAGTCGGCCATGAGCATCTTGACGTACAGTTGCCGCACGATTTCTTCGGGCTTGGCCGGGCGCTCTTTGCCGGTTGCGTAGCACTTCAAGTACGGCTTGCCACGCTTCAGGTAGATTTTGCCTTCCAGCTTGGCGACGGCTTCAGGCTTGAAGATAGTCAGGGCGTGGGCGGACCCGCGGAGGATGTCGCGAACAGTCGGTAGGTTATTGTCCCCAGGCATGGAGGGCAGGGTACACACTTGCACGTTACCCGTCAACAAAGGTCGATCTGGGGACCGGCGAGACGCCGGGACTTACTTCACAGTGACCTGGTGGAGGTGGAGGCGGTCCTTGCGGGTCTTGAAGCGAAGCGTCGCCGAGCCGGCGTGGACGGTCAAGTCGCCGTTGCGCCCGCCTGTGAGGCGCAGGGGCCCGCCCGGCTCGGCTGAGCTCACCGAAGTCAGCGGGCGGCGGCTGAAGACGCTCACCAGGACCAGCCGCCCCAGCACGGGGGCTGAGACGTGCAGGATGTTGTGCGCCTTGCCCGCCTCCGGCTCGAGTCCGCTCGCCGCGGGGGCCTGGGCGGTCTCGGCGGTGACGGCGATGTCCGTGGTCCCCGCTCGACCCGGCTCGCCGCACGCAGCCACCGCGAAGTGCACCGCGGCCTTGGCCCCGCTGATCGTGCCGGTCCGCGTCACGGCGTCCAGGTGCAGGTGGCCCTCGGTGTGCCACATCAGGTCGGCCAATTCATCTTCGACGTCGCTCAGCTCGTCCACCACGACGAGCATCTGCCCCTGGTGCGAGGAGCGCTCGGTGAGCATGATCACGTGGCGGATGAAGTGGACGTTGTCTCCGCAGGCGGTCTCGGCGTCGGCGGCGACCCAGCGGAAGTGCTCGGCGCTGTCGGCCTCGATGAGCTCCCCGCGGGCGTCGATCTGGTGGTCGCGCTGGCCGACGGTGACGGTGTTGTGGGCGCGGGCCTGGACTTCGTAGAACTCTCCGCGGTCGTCGGAGAAGTACTCGCGGCTGAACGGCCCGTGGCCCAGGTCGATCAGCAGCATCTCCCCGTCCACCTGGAGCTGGAGGGAGTTCATGTCGCGCTGGGAGTGGTTGGCGGCCATGTCCCCGGCCTTGACGGCCACGTACATCGTCGGGCGCGGCCAGCAGTCGGCCATCGCCGCCCAGCCAATCTCACGGAATACCTTCACGGGCGCCAGGCTCACCTGGCGCGGCGGGTCGGCGTCCACGGGGCGGAACAGCAGCGCCAGCCCCTCGGAGGCCCAGCCGGTGGTGGTGGCGTCACGGTGGAAGGCGTAAGTGTCCATCCAGCGGAGGACCTCGCCCGCCCCGAAGTGCTTGGCCAGCAGGTACAGCGTGCCGCACAGCGGCACGGCCGGGTTGTCGCCGAAGCTGGCCGGCTGACCGTTGGGCGTGAAGTAGACGCCGAACAGTCCCGTCGCGTCCATCCCGCGGTGGTGGAGGATGCGCCGGTCGTCGATCAGGCTGTAGGCGGCCTCGCCCAGCAGCAGCACGTACCGCATCGCGTAGCCCCAGTACCCCGTGCCCTCGTCCCATCCTCCCTCTCTCCCCAGGGCGTCAAAGAAGTGCTCCAGCCCCGCCAGGGCCAGGTGGTAGGCCTCTTGGGCCGGGGGCTCCTCGTCGCCCAACGCCAGCCCGGCCAGGCCGCAGCCGCTATTCACCACGGCGTTCCAATTGTGGTAGCAAGTGTACCACCAGGTCTGCTGCTGGATCGCCTGGCGGTAGGGCTGGATCGCCTTGTGCCGGATAGCCTGGAGCACGCGGAGGCGGTCGGCCTCCGGCAGGTCCTCCCACAACCAGTCCAGTCCCACTGCGGCGGCCACGGCGGCCTCGGCGGTGCACAGGTCGGCGGGGAGGTGGTTGTGGCAGGGGTCCACCCAGGTGCTCCAGCCGATCAGGTTCTTCAGCTCCTCGATGGCGCGGTCGCGGTAGGCCAGGTTGCGGTCGATGTGGTGGGCGATCAGCAGGTCCAGGATGCGCCCCTGGGCGGTGCGGGCGGCGGTGACAGCCGAGGACCAGTGCCCGTGCTCCCACAGGGTGCGCCACTGCGATTCGGTCACGGGGGGGGTCTGGAGGATCAGCGCGCAGCGGCGGCCCAGGGCGTCGTAGATGCCGTCGAAGGGTCTTCGGCTGATCCGCTCGCGCAGAGCAGCGAGTTCCTCTCGGGTGGCTAGGATGCCGCGTCTCATGGTTGCTGGCCTTCGGGAGGGACTGATCCCTTCACACAACCGGCGGTAAGAGGATAGCCCCGCAGGGGGGGGAGTTCAAGCCGGGCGGCCTGAGAGGACCGGTGCGCCCTCTGGCGGGATTGGATGGACAGCCTGGTTGCGGTAGAATACCGGGTTCATGCGGACGGGTCTGTCCATTGTGGTTTTTGCGGTGGTCTTGGGCGTGGTGTGGCCGCTGCTCGCGGTCCAGCCGCGTCCGGACACCCCCGCCGGCATGAGGGCGGTCCCGCTTGGCCGGCCGGATCTCCCCGCGGCGCCCGCCGCCCCAGCCGCCCCGGCCACGGAGCCGTCGCTGCTCCTGGAGCGCGGGCCAGTCCCGATCACCACACCGACGCAAGAGATACCGCTGGAGCGTCCCCCCCGGGTGCCCGTGCCCGAGAGCATGGTGATCGACGCCCGCTGCCGCCTGACTCGCGAGGCCGGCGGCCGCTGGTCGGCACTGCAATTCCTCGACGATCTGCCAGGCGGGTTCCCGTCGCGGATGCGCGTTCTGCCCGGCAGGGAGCTGGAGCTGCTGGAGAGGTTGGTCGCCGAAGACGCCACGGCCGAGTTCCGAGTCACCGGCCAGACCACCTCCTACCGGGACAAGGCGTACATCCTGCCTCTGAGCATTGCCAAGGACGTGCCCATTATGGCCCAGCCCGCGGCGCGGCCCCCGGCGCCGGTTCCGGAAGTCAAGGCGCCCCAGGCCCAGGGAGCCCCCGTCGAGCCGACTTCGCCGGACGAGGCGGAGCGCATCCGGTCGTCGCTGATGAAGAACCGGCCGGCCAAGCCTATCGTTCCCGCACCGGCGCCGCGGCAACCGCCGAATCCGGAGCCGGGTGTCATCGCCTCGTCGCGCCAGCCCGCGGCCCCGCCGGCGGGGGACATCCTCATCAACCGCACGATCCGGATCGCCCGCTCCGCCGACGGGCAGTGGATGGAGGCGCGCTTCGAAGCCGATAATACCCTCCAGGAGCAGCCGGTGCCCCTGCTGCCGTGCCAGGTGCTGGAACGGGCCGAGACCATCGACGGCAAGCTGCGCATCACGGGAGTCCTCCGCCGCTATAAAGGGCGGGATTACCTGCTGCTGCGAAAGGCCCTGGCCGATCGCGACATGGGACAGTTTTAGAGCCGCCGCCGCAATCGGCCTTGCGGTGTGGCGGACGCATTTCGCTTCGTGAAGAAGTCACTTGGGTTGCCCCGTGGGGACGGACCATGACGCACGATCATGACGCGATGCTGTGGGAGGCCCTGGACGGCCAGACCGTGCGGTGCAATCTCTGCGGCCATCAGTGCGTCATCGCCGCGGGCAAGTACGGCGTCTGCCGGGTCCGCCGCAACGTCGAGGGGAAGCTCAAGTCGCTCAACTACGGGGCGCTGGTCGCCCTCAACGCCGACCCGATCGAGAAAAAGCCCCTGTTTCACTTCCTGCCTGGCACGCGGAGCCTGTCGGTGGCCGCGGCCGGGTGCAACTTCCAGTGCGCCTTCTGTCAGAACTGGCAGATCTCCCAGGCCCCGCGCGACGGTCTGAGCGTCGGCGGCGCCACGGTCAGCCCCGCCGAGATCGTCGCCGCCGCCGTCGAGCATCATTGCCCCTCCATCAGCTACACGTACACCGAGCCGACGGTCTTCTTCGAGCTGGCCCACGACGCGGCCACGCTGGCCAAGGAGCGCGGGCTGAAGAACTGCTTCGTCTCCAATGGCTTCCTCAGCGCGCTGGCGGTGGAGACGATTGCCCCGGTGCTGGACGCGATCAACGTCGACCTCAAGGCCTTCCGCGATGCGACCTATCGCACGATCATGAAGGCCCGGCTGGAACCGGTGCTGGAGTGCCTCAAGGCGCTGGTGAAGGCCGGGGTGTGGGTGGAGGTGACCACGCTGGTGGTGCCGGGAATGAACGACTCCCCCGAGGAACTGCAAGCCATCGCCCGCTTCATCGCCGAGCAGCTCGGGGACTCTGTGCCCTGGCACGTCAGCCGGTTTCACGGGGATTACAAGATGACCTCCGTGCCGTCCACGCCGCTGCGGACGCTGGAGCTGGCCTGCCGGATGGGCAAGGAGGCGGGGCTGAAATACATCTACTCCGGCAACGTGGCCAGCCAGGCCAACGAGAGCACGTATTGTCCCGCCTGCCGTGAGTTGCTGATCGAGCGCGCGGGGTTCACCGTTCGCAAGAACCGCTTGGCGGGGGGATGCTGCCCGGGCTGCAAGACGCCGATCGCGGGCGTCTGGTCGGCGCAGTGACTATACCCCCCGCAGGCGCTGGCGGTGTAGCGCCGGTTCCTCTGGGCTGCGGGTGAGACTCCACCTGCGTGCTGGCCGGACCTGCTTACTTCCGCTTGCGGCGGTTCCGGCGCTCGCGGCGCTTCTTCGAGCCGATCTTTCTGCGACGTCTGGGCTTGCCCATGGGAATCCTCGGCCGGCCAGGATATGCATGGCGCGGGCGTGGTGTCTACGGGGCCGGGGCGCGGGAGAGAAAAACAAGTGGGCGGACCAATGAAGGTCCGCCCGT
>JALHTV010000176.1 GCA_022866005.1 Phycisphaerae bacterium | reverse complement strand
CCCGTCGGCTCGATTACCGACCTGAGCTTCTTGGCGGGCAGGAAGACCGGCGTCGAGGAGATCAACGAGGTCGTGCGCGTCGCGGCCGAGGGCCCGATGAAGGGCATCATCGAGTACGTCACCGACCCGATCGTCTCCTCGGACGTGATCGGCAACCCGCACAGCTCGATCTTCGATTCCACCAACACCCTCGTGGTGGACGGTGACATGGTGAAGGTGACCATGTGGTACGATAACGAGTGGGGCTACAGCGTCCGCACCGCCGACCTCGTCGAGCGGATCGCCAAGCTCTAACCGCGACCGCCACGCGCCGATCTGCCTCGGACGCCATGGGCCTGTCGGACCGCTCGACGGGCCCTTTGGCTTGCGCGCGGATGGCGGCGGCTAGCGGGCCAGCATCGCCGGCAGCACCAGCAGCGCGTTGTAGGCCATGTGCGCGACGATCGGGCCCAGGAGCGTGCTCCCCCGCCTGAAGCTGACCGCCGCCGCCAGCCCCAGCACAAACACGGGGACCAGCGCGATGGGGGAGTGCATGAGGGCGAACACCCCCGAGCTAAACACGGCCGCGCGGACAGGCCCCGTGTGGCGTTGCAGCGACCGCAGCAGCAAGCCCCGGAAGAGGTACTCCTCGAAGACCGGGGCCGCCACCACAAACAGCAGCACGAGCCACAAGCGATCGGACCGGCCGGTCTGGCTCCACAGGCTTGGCGCCTCCAGATACGGGCGCAGGGAGGGGATGTGACTGATGACCCACAAATACCCCGCCCCAAGGCCCGCCGCAGCCACACCCAGGCCCAGCCCCGCCACCCCGTTGCGGGCCAGGCGGGCGGCGCCCTCTTTGGGCCAGGCTAGGCCCACCTCGGCTAGGAAGCCCGGGATCCGCCGCGCGCCCAGGATCAGCATCGACAGCAGTCCCACGGCCACGGCGGCCAGGCTGTAGCCCAGGGTGAACGCCTGGCCCGGGCTGGTCCGCGTCACCAGCAGCAGGATCGTCACGACGCCCGCGACCGTGAAGAAGGCAAAGGCCGCGATCAGCGCATCGGCCAGGTCCAGCGACGGCGGCGGCCGGCTGACCGGGTCCAGCAGGTACGGCATCCTCCCCCGCGCCTTCTGCCAGAACGCTACGGCCACCAGGGCGAAGATGGCCATGGTGACGGCCTTGGCGTACGTCGAGGGCACGTAGAAGCAGGAGGCATACAGCCCGGCCATGAGCATGAGCATGTACATGGCGGCCGCGGGGACCTGCTTGCTCTGTCGGGTCTCCATCGGGTCGCATGCCAGCGCCCCCACCGCGGCCGAGATCATCCCGAACAGCCCCACCCCGCCCAGGACCGTCACCCAGGCTTCAATCAGCGCCCAGGGCCCCGCGTCGCCGCCGGCGCCCGTGCTGAGCAACACCGCCACGGCCAGCGCGGTCGCCACCGCCGACCACAGCAGGGCCTTGCCCAGCAGGATTCGGTCCAGCGTCTTGGGGAACGTGTACAGCAGCCACAGGCCTTGACCTTCGTGGATCAGCAACCGCGTACCGCTCATCAGCAGCATGTAGGCGCTCAGGCCGAACGCCAAGGCCGAGGCGTGCTGAAGGTTCCGCTGGGCCTCCTGGAGCATGCCGGGATTGATCGCGACCTGGAACGCCGCCAGCCCCACGGGCAGGATGAGCGTGCGGACCAGGTAGTTGCGGTCCCGCGCCAGAAGCAGCAGCTCCTTGCCGGCCACCCCTCGCAGCGGCAGGCCGCCGCCGCTCCGCGCCGCGCGCCGCCGGCCGATCAGCCCCGATCCCTGGGCCACCAGCCCGCGTCGCACCGCCCGCTCGGCCAGCCGCCCTGCGGCATAGACCGCCACGGCCGCCACGGCCACCATCATCGCCAGGGTGACCGGCACCGGCATCACCCGCTGACACAGGGCCACCGGCAGCGCCCAGGGCATGTAGATCATCGCCGTCGGCAGCGCCCGGGCCATCCAGGCCAGATAGCCCACGCCCAAGCCGCT
>JALHTV010000175.1 GCA_022866005.1 Phycisphaerae bacterium | reverse complement strand
GTCCTGGCCATGCCGTTTGCCCACATCGAGGTCCAGTCCACCGACGGCGACCTCCACATCCGCCTCACCCGCAAGGGCAAGGTGCTGATGACCCGCGGCAAGCCCCGTCCCCCGGACGCCGCAGCCGACCTGGCCCACAACCGCCCCAAGGATTATCTGCTGGTGCCCCGTGAGCACGGGGCCTTCCTGCGTGCCCTGGGAATCGCCGACCGCCGCGGGCAGGTCCGCCCGACCATGCAGGGCAAGTTCGCCCAGGTGAACGAGTTTCTTCGCATCATCGACCAGACGGTCGTGCCGCTCGTGCGCGGCGGCGGGCCGATGTGTCTGGTGGATTGCGGCTGCGGCAGCGCCCATCTGACTTTCGCGGCCTATCACTTCCTGCACGACGTTCGCGGCTTAGACGTCCGGGTGGCCGGTATCGACGTCAAGGCCGACCTGGTCCGCAACTGTGAGGCGCTGCGAGACGAACTGGGTTGGCAGGGGTTGGAGTACTCCGCTTGCACCATTCGCGACTTCCAGCCGCCCTCGCCTGTGGACGCGGTGCTCAGCCTTCACGCCTGCGACACGGCCACCGACGAGGCCATCGCCAGCGGCGTCCAGTGGACCAGCCGCGTGATCCTGGCCGCCCCGTGCTGCCAGCACGAGCTGCACCACCAGCTCGATGCCGCCTCGTTCCGCCCGCTGCTGCGGCACGGCATCCTCCGCGAGCGCCTGGCCGACCTGCTGACCGACACATTCCGCGCGCTGGCGCTGCGGATCATGGGCTACCGCACGGCCGTCGTGGAGTTCGTCTCACCGGAGCACACGGCCAAGAACCTCTTGATCCGCGCCGAGGCGGGCCTGAAGCGGGGGCAACGGGAGTTCGTCCGCGAGTACGCAACCTTGCGGGACTTCTGGAAAGTCCGCCCCGCCATCGAGCAGTTGCTGGGGGAGGGGTTTGTCCGGTTGCTATCGGTGGAATAAGCATCTCTCGATCGGCGCATAGGCACGGTTGACGGCGGCGGCGGGGCCGGTGTCTACTATCGCGAGGGAGTCATCCTCGCCGGGATGACGGACGGGCGCGCCGTCGGCGGGCTGGTCGCGCGAAAGGAGTCGTGGCCGATGAACAAGGCGCTATGGGGCCTGGCGTGTGTGTTGCTGGCCGTGATGGTCGTCGGCTGCAAGAAGGCCTCCGATCGGCAAGGCCGGCCTTCCACGCAACCGGCCGGCACCCAGGCCACGGGGCAGAAGGTCTATCGCCCGCGCGGCGCCCCTACGGGCGGCCGTGGGGCCGGGGGGCAGGCGGGCATCTTGGGCCCGGCGACGGCCGAGCTGTACTCCCCGGTGGTTGGTCGGTTCGGCGGGCGGATCGTCCTGGCCTCGCTGGGAGAGCCCAAGACCTTCAACCCCATCGTCGCCAACGAGACGTCCAGCACGGAGATCACCGGCCTGATGTGGGAAGGCCTGACGACCTCCAATCCCTGGACCTCGGAGGCGCAGGCCAACCTGGCGACCAGTTGGACGCACGACGACAGCGGGCTCATCTGGACGGTCCGCCTGCGCGAGGGGGTGGTGTGGTCCGACGGGGCGCCCTTCACGGCCGATGACGTGCTGTTCACCTACGAGACGATCTACAATCTCAAGATCAGCGCCCCGATGCGCGACCTGCTCACCGGGCCCAAGGGAGAGCAGTGGAAGCTCGAAAAGATCGACGACCTGACGGTCCGCTTTGCGCTCTTTGAGAAGAACGCCGTCTTCCCGCAGCTCATCGCTCAGCCGATCATCCCCAAGCACGTTTTCAAGCGCCTGGTGGACAGCGGGCACTTCGACTCGGCCCTGAGCACCGACACGCCACCGGAGAAACTCGTGGGCAACGGGCCATTCCTGTTGGCCCGCTACGAGATCGGCCGCAGCGTCGTGATGAAGCGCAACGGGCGCTATTGGATGACCGACGCCGCGGGCCAGCATCTGCCGTATCTGGAGGAGCTGGTCTTCCTGACCGTGCTCGACCTGAACGTGCAGATGCTGAAGTTCCAGAATGGCGAGATCGACATCCTGCAAATGCGCCCGGCGGACTTCCCCATCCTGGCCGCCCAGACGGGCGCCGACTTCGACATCTACCGTCTGGGCCCGCGCCTGGGCAGCTTCTTTTTGTTCTTCAACCAGAACCCCGGCCGCGACACCCAGGGCAAGCCGTTCGTCGAACCGCGGAAGCTGCGGTGGTTCCGGGATCGGCGGTTCCGACAAGCGATGTCCCACGCCATCGACCGCCAGAGCATTGTGGACAACGTCTTCAACGGCCTGGCCTATCCGCAGTACACCGAGTACAACGAGGTGCTTCACCTGCCCTTCGGCGCCCCGGACCTGCCGCGGTTTGAGTACGACCCCGCCAAGGGCAAGGCGCTGCTGGCGGAGATGGGCCTGGCCGACCGTGACGGCGACGGCGTGCTGGAGGACAGCGACGGGGGGGACGTGGAATTCAACCTCACGACCAACGCCGAGAACACCGACCGCGTCAAGGTGGCCGAGGTTATCCGCAAGGACCTGGAGACCCTCGGCATCCGCGTGAACTTCCGGCCGATGAGCTTCAACACGCTCGTCAGCAAGCTGGACGCGACCTACGACTGGGAGGCCTGCCTGATGGGGCTGACCGGCAGCACCGATCCGCACTGGGGTGCCAACGTCTGGCGGAGCAGCGGCCACACGCACATGTGGTTCCCCAAGCAGCCCCGCCCCGCCACCGACTGGGAGGCCCAGATCGACCGGGTGTTCGATGAGGGCATCAAGGAGCTGGACGAGCAGAAGCGCCGGGAGGTCTACTGGCGCTATCAGCGGATCGCCACCGAGGAGCTGCCGCTGGTTTACGTGGTCACGCAGGAGGGCCTGGCCGCCATCCGTACCCAGTACGCCAACATCTTCCCGACGGGCCTGACCAGCCTGCCGCAGTGGGGCGTACTGGCGCACCTGGAGGGGATCTACATCCAAGAGCACTAGCCTGCCATGGGCGCGTACATTGTTCGCCGCATCCTGATCACGCTGGTGATGCTGCTGGCGGCCTCGGTGCTGGGCTTCGGCGTCATGAAGCTCACACCGGGCAATTACTTCCAGCGCCTCTTGCAGGACCCGCGCATCAGGCGGGCCTACGTCGAGCAGGAGATCGCCAAGCGCGGGCTGGACAAGCCCGTCTATCACCAGTACGGCCTGTGGCTGTGGCGCTTGGGCCGGGCGGACATGGGGACCAGCTTCATTCACAATCGCCCGGCCGCGGACGTCATCGCCAGCCGATTGGCCAATACGCTGATCATGAACCTGGCCGCGATCACGCTGACGTGGCTGGTGGCGATTCCCCTGGGCATCTACGCGGCCGTGCATCAGTACCGCTGGTCCGACAAGCTGCTCAGTGCGCTGAGCTTCGTGGGGATGAGCGTGCCGGGGTTCTTCCTGGCGCTGCTGCTGATGTGGATCTTTGCGGGGATGCTGGGCGTGCTGCCGGCCGGCGGCCTGACCAGCGTGGACCACGACCAGCTCAGCCCGCTGGGCAAGCTCACCGACTACGTCGCGCACCTGGCCATCCCCACAGTGGTGCTGGCGGTGGGGGCGCTCGCGAGCCTCCAGCGGATCACCCGCGGCAACATGCTGGAGGTGCTCCGCCAGCAATACATCGTCACCGCCCGGGCCAAGGGGCTCAGCGAGCATCGCGTGATCTACCGCCACGCGCTGCGCAACGCGATCAATCCGCTGATCACGATCTTCGGCTACGAGTTCGCCCACCTGTTCAGCGGGGCGGCGCTGATGGAGATCATCCTCAACTATCCCGGCATGGGCATGCTGATGTTCGAGGCCATCCAGGCCAAGGACGAGCCGATGGTCATGGCCGGGTTCATGATGGGCGCGCTGATGCTGCTGCTGGGCAACCTGCTGGCGGACATCCTGCTGGCCGTGGCCGACCCGAGGATCAGCTACCAATAGAACGATGACCGAGGACACTCCATCCAGCGAGCAGCCGTTGACGGTCCAGCCCATGGGCCCGTGGAAGCTGGCCTGGCGCCAGCTCCGCAGGCACCGCCTGGCCATCTGGGCCGGCAGGGTGCTGCTGGGGATGTACGCGGTAATGCTGCTGGACGGCTTTCTCTGCCCGTACGATTACGACTCCCAGCGGCGAGACCACGCCTACCATCCGCCCAGCCGCCTGCAATTCTTCGACAGCCAGGGCAGCTTCCACCTCCGCCCGTTCGTCTATGGCAGCCGGTATTTCTTTGACCCGATCACGTTCGAGCGGCAGTGGGTGGAGGACACCACGCAGGTCTACCCGCTGCGGTTCTTGGTCAAGGGCGACGCGACGACGATCGTGCTGGGCGGGGTGCGGATTCGGCGGCACCTGTTCGGCGTCGAGGCCCCTGGGCGCCTGTACCTGCTAGGGGCCGACTATCAGGGGCGCGACCTGTTCAGCCGGCTGATCTTCGCCGCCCGCGTCAGCCTGACCATCGGCCTGGTGGGCACGACGATCAGCATGATCATCGGGATGATCGTCGGCGGCCTCAGCGGCTACCTGGGCGGCTGGGCGGACAACCTCATCCAGCGGTTGTGCGAGCTCATCATGCTCATCCCCGGCCTGTACACGCTGATGATCCTCTACAACGCCCTGCCCGCGGGCCTGTCCAGCGCGCAGGTCTATTTCGGGGTGGTGGTGATCCTGGCGTTCATCGGCTGGGCGAGCCTGGCGCGGGTCATCCGCGGCATGGTGCTGAGCATCAAGACCAGCGACTTCGTCACCGCTGCCCGGGCCGCGGGCGTGGGCCCCTGGCGGATCATCCTCCGCCACGTGCTGCCGGGCACGTTCAGCTACGCCGTCGTGGCCGCGTCGCTGTCCATCCCGGCCTACATCCTGGGGGAGAGCGGGCTGAGCCTCATCGGCATGGGCATCCAGGACCCCACGCCAAGCTGGGGCAACATGCTTCAGGCGGCGGTGAACATCGCCGAGCTGACCAAGCACCCCTGGCTCCTGTGGCCGGGGGCGGCGATCTTCGTGACCGTGATGGGCTTCAACTTCCTGGGCGATGGACTCCGCGACGCCTTGGACCCGCGGATGAGGACGTCATGAACGACGCCGCGCCCCTGCTGAAGGTCCGCGAGCTGACGACGGTGTTCCACACCGCCGAGGGGCTCCTCCGCGCGGTGGACGGGGTGAGCTTCGCCGTGCCGCGCGGGAAGACCTTCGCCCTGGTCGGCGAGAGCGGCTGCGGCAAGACCGTCACGGCCTTTTCCATCCTGCGCCTGGTGCCCAGCCCGCCCGGTGAAATCCTCTCGGGGCGCGTGGAGCTGGAAGGGCAGAACCTGCCGGACATGAACGAGGAGCAGATGCGCTCCGTCCGCGGGGCGCGGATCAGCATGATCTTCCAGGAGCCGATGACCTCGCTGAACCCCGTGCTCACCTGCGGCAGCCAGATCGTCGAGGCCATTCGGCTGCACCGCGGCTCCCCGTCCGGGCGGGCGCGGCAGCAGGCCATCGAGATGCTGGCCAAGGTGGGCATCCCCGATGCGGCCCAGCGGTTCCGCGAGTATCCCCACCAGCTCTCCGGCGGCATGCGACAGCGCGTGATGATCTCGATGGCGCTGTCGTGCGGGCCGCAACTGCTGATCGCCGATGAGCCGACCACCGCCCTGGACGTGACCATCCAGGCGCAGATCCTCGACCTGCTGCGGCAGCTCCAGCAGCAGGCCCTCAGCATCCTGCTGATCACCCATGACCTGGCGGTAGTGGCCGAGATGGCCGATGCGGTCGGCGTGATGTACGCCTCCAAGATGGCGGAGCTGGCGGGCGCCGCGGAGCTGTTCGCCCGGCCGCTGCACCCGTACACGCACGGCCTGTTCCGCTCCCTGCCGCGCCTGGGCACGAAGAAAACCCGCCTGGAGGCGATCGGCGGCAACGTGCCGAATCCCCTGGCCTTTCCCACCGGCTGCAAGTTCCATCCGCGCTGCCCCATAGGCCGCAATCTGCCGCGATGCCGCAGCGAGGAACCGCCCCTGCGGGAGGTGCACGGCGGGCATTGGGCGGCTTGCTGGGAGTGCCCCGGCTTCATTGACGCGCCCCAGACGACACCCGGCGACGAGGGGAGGTCGCAGAGCTGACCGTGAGCGAAACCGGCGACAACGCGATCCTGACGGTCCGGGGGCTGCGGACGTACTTCCCCGTCCGCCGCGGTGTGTTCTCGCGCGTTGGCGGCTACGTGCGGGCGGTGGACGGCGTGGACCTGACCGTCCGCCGCGGGAGGACACTGGGCCTGGTGGGCGAGAGCGGCTCGGGCAAGACCACCGTGGGCCGGTCGGTGCTGCGGCTGATCCCGATCACCGGCGGGCGGGTGCACTTTGACGGCGTGGACGTCCTGGCCCTGCGGCGGGGCCGGCTGCGCGTGCTGCGGCGGCGGATGCAGATGATCTTCCAGGACCCCGTCGGCTCGCTCAACCCGCGGATGACGGTGGGGGCGATCGTGGCGGAGCCGCTCATGGTGCACCGGGTCGTCCCCCGCCGCCAGCGCCGAGCCCGCGTGGGCGAGCTGCTCGAACGCGTGGGGTTGTCACCCGTCTACGCCAACCGCTATCCGCACGAGTTCTCCGGCGGCCAGCGGCAGCGAATCGGCATCGCCCGCGCCCTGGCGACCCAGCCGGACTTCATCGTGGCCGACGAACCGATCAGTGCGCTGGACGTGTCCATCCAGGCCCAGATCCTCAACCTCCTCAGCGACCTCCAGTCCGACCTGGGCCTGTCGTACCTGTTCATCGCGCACAACCTGGCCGTGGTGGAACACTTCGCCGATGAAGTCGCCGTGATGTATCTGGGGCGGATCGTCGAACGCGCCACGCGCGAGGCCCTGTACGAGCGGCCGATGCACCCCTACACGCAAGCCTTGCTCTCGGCCGTGCCGCAGCCGGTCCCCGGGCGGGCCCGCACGGCGGTGCGGCTGACCGGCGAGGTCCCCTCACCGATCAACCCGCCGCCCGGCTGTGCATTCCACCCGCGATGTCCCCTGACCCGCCGGCTGGCCCAAGGCGCCGACGCCGCCGACACGGTCAGCATCCTCAGCGAAGGGCACCCCGTCCGCATCATGGCCCGCTGCATGATCGACTCACCGCAATTGCGGCCGGCCCAAGAGGACCCCGCGCACCTCCACGCCTGCCTGCTACAACCCTGATCGCAGCTAGAGGAGCGTCTCCAGGATTCGCAGGTAGCTACCGTATCGCCGGGCGGGGATGGTGCCGGCCTCCACGGCAGTGCGGACGGCGCAGTCGGGCTCGTGAGTGTGCGTGCAGTCCTTGAAGTGGCAGCGGCTGCCGTGCTCCTCGAACTCCGGGAAGTACCACGGGAGCTGGGCGGCGGTGAGGTCGATGCCCAGTTCGCGGATGCCGGGGGTGTCGACGATCATGCCCCCGGGGCCGCCTTCTGGGGCAGGGGGCAGGTCATACACCCGCGCCGCGGCCGTGGTGTGGCGCCCGCGCTCGTCCTTCATGCGCACCCCCCGGGTGGCGGCGGCCGCACCGGGGATCAGGGCGTTGACCAGCGTGCTCTTGCCCACGCCCGACGCCCCTCCCAGCACGCTCCGCCGACCCGCCAGGGCCGCCCGGAGCTTCTCCAGGCCCTCCCCGGTCACCGCCGAGCAGCAGATCACCTTCAGCCCCAGCTCGACGAACCCCGCCACGACGGCCGGGTCGGCGGGCTCCAGGTCGATCTTGTTGATCACCAGCAGGGGCGCCAGCTCTCCCCGCTCGGCCACGATGAGGAAGCGGTCCACCCCCGCCGGCCTCAGCGGCGGCTGGCAGGTCGAGGTGATGATCATGAGCTGGTCTATGTTGGCCACCAGGACCTTGTCGAGCCGCTGGGTCTCGTACTTGTCGAACCGCTTGGCCGAGCGCGGCTGCGGGCGCACCAGCGCGCTGCGGCGGGGGGCGCGGACCAGGATCATGCCGTCGGCGCGGACCTTGTCCCCGGCCGCGGCGACGCTGAGGTGCTCCTGAAGCGCCATCGCCACGGTCACCTCGTCTCCCACGGCCAGGGCGCTGGAGCCCTCCGGTGCGCGGAAGGTCTTGGCGATGCCGCACAGCAGCACCTGCCCCCCGACCCGCACCATGGCCCCGCCGGGGAAGAAGCCCGTCACCA
The DNA here is from genome assembly GCA_022866005.1 of Phycisphaerae bacterium. Taxonomy (GTDB): domain Bacteria; phylum Planctomycetota; class Phycisphaerae; order SM23-33; family SM23-33; genus JALHTV01. The sequence goes on along the minus strand of JALHTV010000175.1, from coordinate 435 downwards.
TCCCCTCGGTCTTGGGCAGCAGCTCCAGGTTGTCCTGCGGAGCTTCCAGGCGGTAGGGGGGCAGCTTGACCGCCCGGCGCGTGAGGCGCCCGCGCGAGGTGGCCTTGTCGGCCATGCTGTCGCTGGACATGGCCCGCTGCCAGTCCTTGATGCGGCGCTGGGATTTGCCCTTGCGTCGTGCCATTGACGCGACCTCTGTCACCACGGTCAGGCGTCAGCGAACCCCAAAGGGCACGAAGCATACCAGCCACAGCAGCACCGTCGCTGAACGCCCGCCAGTCTCCTTTGTGCTGTCTTGGTCCGTTGCGGTTCCGTTGTCAACAGACTCTAGCGGCTATGCTCACCGGATCTTGCCCAAAAACCCCGAAATCATAATCACCAGGAAGACCAACGTGGTGATGACCGCGAACCGCCAGTCGCGCTGGATCAGGAACG
>JALHTV010000174.1 GCA_022866005.1 Phycisphaerae bacterium | reverse complement strand
GACAAGTACCTCGCCAAGCTGCTGGGCACCCCCGAGCGCGAGATACGTCAGCGCCGGGAGGCGATCGGCGTGGTGGAGGGCTGGCACACGGTGCCCGTCAGCGGCGTGGAGAACGCGGCGTATTACTACTCCACCTACAACGCCCCCGACGCCGTGCCCACCAGCACCCGCCGCAAGGTGATGGTCCTGGGCGGCGGGCCCAACCGCATCGGCCAGGGGATCGAGTTTGACTATTGCTGCGTCCACGCCGCCTTCGCCCTGCGCGACGAGGGCTTCGAGACCCTCATGGTCAACTGCAACCCCGAGACGGTCTCCACCGACTACGACACCTCCGACAAGCTGTACTTTGAGCCGCTCACCGTGGAGGACGTGCTGAGCATCTACCAGAAGGAAAAACCCGAGGGCGTCATCGTTCAGTTCGGCGGCCAGACCCCGCTGAACATCGCCCAGGAGCTGGAGGCCGAGGGCGTGAAGATCCTCGGCACCAGCCCCGATACGATCGACCTGGCCGAGGACCGCGACCGCTTCCGCAAGATGATGGCCAAGCTCGACATCCCCATGCCCGAAAGCGGTATGGCCGCCGACGTGGACGAAGCGCTCCAGATTGCCGATCGCATTGGCTACCCGCTGATGGTGCGCCCGTCCTTCGTGCTGGGCGGACGCGGCATGGAGGTCGTGCACGATGAGCAGATGTTGCGGGAGTACGTCGCGGCGGCCGTGAACGTCACGCCCGAGCGGCCGATCCTGATCGACCGCTTCCTCCAGGACGCCACCGAAGCCGAGGCCGACGCCCTCAGCGACGGGCGCGACGTCTACATCCCCACCGTCATGGAGCACATCGAGCTCGCCGGGATTCACTCCGGTGACTCGGCCTGCGTGATCCCGCCGGTCAGCATCCCCGCGCGGCACCTGGCGACCATCACCGAGTACATCACGACAATCGCCCGCAAGCTGGGCGTCGTCGGTGTGATGAACATGCAGTACGCCATCGCCCAGGACGTGGTCTACGTGCTCGAGGCCAACCCCCGCGCCTCACGCACCGTGCCGCTGGTGAGCAAGGTGTGCGGCCTGTCGATGGCCCGGGTCGCCACGCAGCTCATGCTGGGTAAGTCGCTCGCCGAGCTCGGCCTGAAGCCCACCCCCGTGCCGCACTTCGGCGTCAAGGAGGCGGTGTTTCCCTTCCCGATGTACCCGGAGGTCGATCCGGTCCTGGGCCCGGAGATGCGCTCCACCGGCGAGGTGCTGGGTCTGGCCGACTCGTTCGGCCTGGCGTTCTACAAGTCGCAGGAGGGCGCCAAGCAGTGCCTCCCCTCCGAGGGGACGGTGCTGATCTCCGTCGCCGAGCGCGACCGCCCGGCCGTGCTGCGGGCCGCGAGGAAGTTCGCGGACCTGGGCTTCTCCATCCTGGCGACCGAGGGCACGCACAAGTTCCTGACGAGCCAGGGCGTCGCCGCCGAGCACATCTTCAAGCTCCACGAGGGCCGGCCCAACATCCTGGACGCGATCGCCAACCGCCAGATTCATCTGGTGGTCAATACCCCCATCGGCCGCCGGAGCCAGATCGACGATTCCTACATCCGCAAGGCCGCCATCAAGTACAAGGTGCCCTACATCACCACACTCGCGGCCGCCGAGGCCGCCGCCGAAGGCATCGCCGCCTTCCGAAAAGGCGGCTCCACCGTCCGCTCCCTCCAGGAATACCACGCCGCCCTCCGACAGCCGGGCGTGAAGCATTGACGACTTGTCCTCCGTAGCCCCGAGCCTGTCGAGGGGCGAAGGAGGATTGCCAATTAACGTTCGCGAATTGCCCATTGGCAGGGTTGAAACGGGGTTGTGGGGCGCAGGGGTGCATGGATGTGGGAGCGTCCGGAGGGATGACTCCCCGGTTTTCGATTGACTTACCCCCGGAGCGCGGTATAGTGCCCGCGCTTCGACCTCCGCTAAGGGAGCGGCGGAGTCCGTAGCAAGTCGAGGGGTAGGGAGCGTTCTCGCTCACTCGCACCTGCCTCAGGCCTCCCGGCCAAGTTTCCCGGACTCGATGTGGCATTGTCACCATTGGTCAGATTGAGGGCGCTGTGAGAAAGGGCACAGAGATGAAAGCACACCTAGGTGCGTCAGGAGCATTGGTGCCTTTGATGATCACCCTGCTCATTGCAGGAAACCCCGCAGGGGCATCGCTTGTTGGCTACTGGGCTTTTGACGAAGGGTCAGGGAGCAGTGCGAGCGATTCCAGTGGGCAAGGCAACGATGGAACTGTCCACGGGGCATCTTGGGCAGTTGGGCAGCAAGGAAATGCACTGTCATTTCTTGGGTACGACTATGTGGAGATACCAGATGACCCTTCTATGCGCATGGTGAACGCAGTAGCGATATCGGCATGCTTGAGGCGGGCCGATCCGCCTGATGGCAGGTACCTACCGATCCTGGCGAAGGCCACCGGGCCAAACGGGACGTGCAACTATGACTTCTATCTGAACTGCGATACCGGGGAGCTTGAGTTCAATTTCTGGACTGGTGGCTGGCACAGTTTCCACTCCACAGCAAAGATCACGGATATGGAATGGCACCTAGTATCAGTCAGCTACGATCGCGAATTCGTGCGCTTCTGGGTGGACCAAGCATTCGATAGCGAAACCCAGGAAACCGTCCCCATGGTCCCTAGTAGTGAAGAGAAGGGATATGTTCATTGGCTTCCTGCCTCAGGGCCCCCCTTTGCGAGTGGCACGATCGACGAGGTTCGTTTGTATGACACGCCTGAGCCAGTGACTTTGGCTCTTCTGGGCTTCGGCGGGTTAGTGTTGATTCGGCGCAACTGCAAATAGAAGGGACATCCCACGGGTGCGGACCAGCAGCGGTCAGGAAACACGCGAATTGCACGGGCGCGGCTCGACTCAGCTCGCCGACATCAAACATCGCACCCGTGGCACCCAGCCCAATCATCAATTGGCAATTGGACATTGGCAATCCTCCTTCGCCCCTCGACTAGGTAGGGGCTTCGGAGGACAAGTCGTCAATGGCTGTTCTCGGCGCGCAGGGCGAGGAGTTCCTTCATGACGTTGTGGCAGTTGCCGCGCCAGGCGGCCGTGCCGAAGCAATCGTGGAGCTGGCGGTAGAGGACGTAGAGCCGCTCGTACACGGCGTGGGCGGCGGGGTCGGGTTTGTAGACCTTGGGCTTCAGGCTTGTCATGGCTGCCTGGGCGGCGGCGAAGGTGTCGTAGCCGCCAGCCTTGGGGCCCGCGACCACGGCCGCGGCGATGGCGGCCCCCAGCGCGCAGGTCTGGCTTGAGCGGCTGATCTTCATCGGCCGCCCGGTCACGTCGGCGTAGATCTGCATCACCAGCGGATTCTTCTCGGCGATGCCGCCGCAGTTGACCACCTGCTCGACCTTCACGCCGTACTCCTCG
>JALHTV010000173.1 GCA_022866005.1 Phycisphaerae bacterium | reverse complement strand
GATGAGGCGAAGAAGGACCGGGCGGACCGGCAAGCCATCGTGGAGCACCTGCGTCAGCAGTTGCGGCAAGGGGACAAGTCCCTGGTGGGCAACAAGGGGTATCAGCGCTATCCCAACTTTCGCAGTTCGCGGCCAAAACGAGCGCAAGTCCTTGATCTACCGTCCGAGCACGGCCAAGGTCTTCACTACACGTCGGCCGGCTCGTTCTCGATTTCGGCCGGCCGGACCTGGCCGGCACTGATCCGCGGCGGAGGCTGCGGCGGGAGCGACAGGCCCAGTTTCTCCAGGATCATCTGCTGCTCGACCTCCGGCTGCGTGTGGCGAGGCATCGTCAGCCACCGCCCGTCCGTCGTCGGGATCTGCACGTCCACCATCTGGATCGTGCCCAGCGTCTCCAGCACCGCTCGCGGCGTCAGCCCCGGCGCATGCGGACGCAGCAGATTCTTCAGCGTCACCGTCAGGCAGTACCCCAGGAACGCCACGAAGATGTGCGCCTCCACCCGATGCTCCAACTGGTGGTACACCGGCCGGATCGCCAGGTCGCTCTTGAGGCAACGGAACGCCGCCTCAATCTCCACCAGCACCATGTACTGTTCCCAAAGCTTCTCCGGCTCCTCCGGCGGCAGCGTCGTCCGCAGCAGGTACGAGCCGTCTCGCCGGCGGGCTTGGCGATACGCCTCCCGCCTCAGTCGATACCGGAACGTCTGCTCGTTGACCGGCTGGCCTGGCGCCGGCACCATGATCTCCACCATGTGCGCCGCGCGACCCGCCTCGTGCTTCAGCACGGCCAGACGCTCCAACAGTCGATCACGATTGCGGCAGTTCTTCCGCAGCCGCACCAGGCCGTCCCACAGCTTGCGGACCTTGCGCCGCCGCATGGCCGTCTCTTTCTTCTGCCGTGCCTGGCTCTGGGCCAGCACGTACACCTCCCCATCCTGCGCCAGCAGCTTGACCCGCACATCCTCGCGAGCCTGCTGCCAGGGCAGGTTCGTCAGCGATTGCTCCAGCTGGCTGAGCATCGAGCGCGGCGTGCCGACCAGGTAGTCCGTCCCGGCCTGCCGCATCTCGGCCAGCGTCGCCTCGCAGGGAATCCCGCGATCCATCACCCACGTCCGCCGCGCCTTGCCGTAGCGATCCTCGATCTTCCGGAGGAAGTCCCGCAGCGTGGTGTTGTCGACCGTGTTGCCTGGCAACACCTCGTAGGCCAGCGGGAAGCCCTGCGGCGTGACGATCAACGCGATCACCACCTGCCGACAGTCGCCCCGCCCGTCCCGGCTGTAGCCGTGCCTGGCCTTGGGATTCTCCCGGCACAAGCCTTCGATGTATGTGCTGGTCAGGTCATACAGCAGCACGTCAAACTCGGCCGCGAACAGGTCCTGCCAGCGCTGCCGCAGGTGGCGGAACAGGTCGTCTTTGTGCTCCAGCAGGCGGTCCAGACAGCGGTAGAGGCGATCCTTGCTGGCGGCTTGGAAGTCCACGTGCAGCAGCTCGTCCATCGCGCTGCGAAGGAACCACTCGCGGTGCAGGTGGTACTCGCTGCCGGGATGGATCAGCCGATGAACCACCAGAAGCTGCAGGACCTTCTCCCAGGGCACGTCGCCGCGGGCGTCCTCGAACCTCTGCTGCCAGAAGCGGTCCAGTTCCAGACGCTGCCACAGCCAGCAGCCCAGCCAGCAGTCGCCGAAGCTTCGCGGCCGAAGCAGCTTCATCTCCGAGAGCTTGACCTG
>JALHTV010000172.1 GCA_022866005.1 Phycisphaerae bacterium | reverse complement strand
GTGACGAACCTCTTCAGCGCGCGGATGGCCACCGCCTCGTCGCCGCTGGTACCGAGCTGGCAGCGCTGCTCGCACTTGCGATCGCAGACCCGCGCGCAGATCGAGGGGAACGGGTTGGCCTGGCGGATGATCTGGTAGGCGTCCTCGTAGCGGCCCTTCTCGATGAGCGCCACGTAACGCCAGGCCTCGGTGTCCAGCGGACAAGCGGACTGGCAGGGCGCGCCCACCAACTCGCTACAGACGAAGGCGTCACACTTCTTGTCCGCCACGTGTCGCTCGAATTCGTCACGGAAATAGCGAAGTGTGCTGAGCACCGGGTTCGACGCCGTCTGGCCGAGCCCGCACATCGTGGTGTCCTTCACGGCGATCGCCAGTTCCTCCAACAGCGCGACGTCTTGCGGTGCAGCCGTGCCCTTGGAGACGTCGTCGAGGATCTCGTGCATCCGCTGCGTGCCCTTGCGGCAGGTGAAGCACTTGCCGCACGACTCGTCCTTCAGGAAGTTCATGAAATACTTCGCGACGTCCACCATGCAGGTGTTCTCGTCCATGACGATCATGCCGCCGGAGCCCATGATGGACCCCGCCTCGGCGAGGCTGTCATAGTCGATCGGCAGGTCGAACCGGCTCGCCGGGATGCACCCCCCGGACGGCCCGCCGGTCTGGACGGCTTTGATCCTGGCCTTGCCCACCGGCCCGCCGCCAATGTCGTAGACGATCTGGCGGATCGTGATGCCCATCGGCACCTCGACCAGGCCGGTGTTCTTGATCTTGCCGACCAGACTGAAGATCTTCGTGCCAGAGTTGTTCTTCGTGCCGACCTTGGCGAACTCCGCCGCGCCCTGGCGGATGATGACGGGGATGTTGGCCCAGGTCTCGACGTTGTTGATGGCCGTGGGCTTGCCGTCGATGCCCTTCTGGATCGGGTACGGCGGGCGTTGGCGCGGCTCGCCCATCTTGCCTTCGATGGAGCGGATCAAGGCCGTCTCCTCGCCGCACACGAACGCCCCGGCCCCGCGCACGATCTTGATATCGCACGCCAAGCCGCTGCCCAGAATGTCCTTACCGAGCAGTCCGTGCTCTCGGGCCTGGGCCAGCGCTATGGTCAGATGGCGGATCGCGAGGGGATACTCCGTGCGGACGTAGACGATGCCCTCCGTGGCGGCGGTGGCGTAGGCGCCGATGATCATTCCCTCGATGATGCTGTGCGGGTTGCCCTCCAATACGCTGCGGTCCATGTAGGCGCCGGGGTCGCCCTCGTCGGCGTTGCAGACGACGAACTTACCTCGCCTGCCCGGCTGCTCCGCGAGCATCTCCCACTTGGTGCCCGTGGGAAATCCGGCGCCCCCCCGGCCACGGAGTCCTGAGTCCTTCACCTCTTGGATCACCCATTTGGGGTCCCGGGCGGCCAGTACCTTCTCCAGGGCCGCGTATCCCCTCTGGGCGATATAGTCGTAGATCCGAGTCGGGTCGATCTGCTGGCCCAAGCCCAGGATCGTTCGTTTTTGGTGCTTGAAGAAGGGGATCTCGTCGCGATGGCGGTAGACTTCCCCCGTGTTGGGGTCGCGGTAGAGCAGGTCCTCGGCATAGACGCCGGACAGGGCGGCCGCCATGATCCTCGGGACGTCACTGAGCTTCACCTGCGTGTAGAAGGCGCCCTGTGGCACGGTGAGGATGAAGGGACCCATTTCGCAGAAGCCGTGGCAGCCGGTGGTCTGAAGGAAGACCTTGGCCTGGAGGCCGTTCTGGATGATGTACCCTTGGACGGCCTGGATGACGCCGCATGCCCCACTTGCCCGGCAGGCGGTCCCGGCGCACATGGCGAGTCGAAGCCTGCCGGTGTCCCGGTCGGAAACCAGCAGCTCCCGCAGTTGTCTCAGCTCGTCTGTGGAAGACAGCCTCGGCATTTCGTTTCCTCTTCGCAATGGCCGGCGACAAGCCGCCACGCTCGCGCGGCATCAGTCAGGGGAGGTCCAGCGTATGGCTCCCGCACCCGCGGCGCGAGCAGATCTGCACGATGCCCCCGCCGCGGACGACCATGGGAACCATCGGGGCCTCGCACTCCGAACACGCCAAGCTGCCCGCGAGCTGCGCGTGGCAGTGAGGACAGAAGAAGCTTACCGCTGTGCCCGGAGGAATCTCGTGCTCGGCGGCGGTGTTGGGGCTGCCATATAGCGACGACAGCCTCAGCCAGCCGTGCTGCCGGTCAAAGGACACGCTGCATCGGATTGAAGGCCGGCCGTCGATGGGGAAGCTCCCGTCCATCAGGCTGTGATTGCATCGGGGGCAGCTAACCTCGATGGGGAAGGCGCCCTTGTCTTCGCCGGTTCCGGCCTTGCCGAATCCCACGGCCGCTTCGTCGAGGAGATGCCGGACCTTCGATCTCCTGACCTTGGAGAAGTAGTGCCCGTCGATGACGACGACAGGCCCCAAGGCGCAGGCCCCGAGGCAGTTGACGGTCTCCAGGGTGAACTTGCCGTCCGGCGTCGTCTGTCCCGCCTGGATGCCGAGCTGGCGCTCGAGCTCCTCAACGACCCTGGGTGCACCGCGAACGTGGCAGGCTGTGCCAAGGCACGCACAGATCAAGTGCTTGCCCCGCGGGGCTAGGCTGAAGGCGCGGTAGAACGTGGCGATCCCGTAGACGTCCACCAGCGACCGCCCCGTTTCCTCGCTTACGGTCCGCAGGGCCTCTTCGGGGAGATACCCGTACTGGTCTTGGATCTCCTCGAGGATAGCGATGAGTCCTCCCCGGTCGTTGCCGTGCCTTGCCAGGATCCGCAGGACGTCCTGCCGATCCACCGCCTTCGGGCCCAGGGGGCTCGCCTGATCCGTGGTTGCCGCTGCCTGGGTCATCCTAACGATACTCCTCGCAGTGCCAGACCCCACCCTCTGGTTTGGGCGAACTACAGGTTTCGGCATTGTCGCAGTTCATGCACAACCCGGCGCGTTCGCCCGCGCTCTGCCGCTTGGCTGGCTGTGTCGGCACGGCGATGGCGAGCTCCGCGGCCGGCGCAGGGACGAAGGCCTCGAACTCCTCGCAGAAGAAGATGGGGCGTTCCGGCGTGCTGCGGCCACCGCACACCTTTGCGTGATTGCACGTCGAGCACAGATCCCGGTAGGGCCTGGAGGCGTCGGGGTGCCCCACAGCGTACAGCGGGATGCTTGAGGGGTCGGGGAAAAGCTGTTCGGTCGGCATGATCCGATCTCCTTCGTGCCAGAAACTCCCGACGGTTTTGCCAAAGCTCCTCCCCCTGGGACGTGATCCAAGGCGCAGAGCCCGGGATGGAGCTTTGGCTCTCAGGAACGTGCTGAAGCAAGCGGCATGCCTTCCGGCTTTGTCCCAACGAGCGGGCGCGATGGGAGTCGCACAAGACCTTGATGGTGCAGGAGAAACAGGTTTGGGTAATGCGCCCCGGCACCTGGGTGCACCCCCGATGCGCGGGCGCGGCGGGCGGGTCGTTCGCCGGGGAGTTCTGAACCATCGGGGCCGAACTCCCCGATCTGGGCACCCTCAGGAGCTTGGCTATGATTCGGTTTTCTTCAGCTTCTCTCGCAACGTCTTGCGGTCGATCTGAAGCAACTCGGCGGCCTTGGTTCTGTTTCCCCCCACGCTCGCCAAGACGTTCCGGATATACTCGGCCTCGACCTCCATCAAGGGACGGGTGAGGTCCAGCTCGCGGGCGGCGGAGAATCGCAACGGCGCCGGCAGGTCTGGCACTTCGACACAGTCGCCATCGGTCATGACGATAAGGCGGTGGATGATGTTCTCCAGCTCTCGCACGTTGCCCGGCCAGTGGTAACCCTGCTTCAGCACGTGCATCGCTTCATTCGAGAAGCGGGGCGCAGGTTTACCTGATTCGCTGGCGTACTTCTTCACGAAATGGTGTGCCAGAAGCAGGATGTCGTCCCCGCGCCCCCGCAGGGGTGGCAGCTCGATGGTGATCACATTCAAGCGGAAGTACAGGTCCTCGCGGAACAAACCCTTCTTGACCAAGTCGGGCAGCGATTTGTTCGTCGACGCCAGAACCCGGACGTCCACCTGCCTGCCTCGCTTAGCACCGACCATGTAGACTTCCCGGTCCTGAAGCACACGAAGCAGTTTTACCTGCATGGACAGGCTGGTCTCACTGACCTCGTCGAGGAAGATCGTCCCGCCATCGGCAGTCTGGAAGAAGCCCGCGCGAGACTCCTCGGCACCTGTGAACGCCCCCTTCACGTAGCCGAATAGCTCGCTTTCAAGCAAGCCCTCCGGAATGCCGCCGCAGTTGACTGGTACGAACGCCGCGGCGGACCGTTGGCTGCTGTAATGGATCGCTCGGGCGACGAGTTCCTTGCCTGTGCCGCTTTCCCCCGTGATGAGTACAGTTGCGAACGTGGACGCGGCCTTGCTGATGGCCTTGAAGACCTCCAACATGGGCTTGGAGTCGCCGATGAGTCCGTAAGGCCTGGCCGTCGTCTGCAGGGCCGCGGCGTGACCGAACCGGCGCATGCGCAGCTTCTCTATCGCTCGCCGAACCACGGCCAGCAGTTCCTCATCCGTAAACGGTTTGGGCAGATATTCCTCCGCGCCCGTTTTGACCGCCTCCACAGCTCCCGCGATGGAAGGATACCCCGTGATCATGATCACTTCTGTGTCTCTGAGATTCTCCCGGACGTGCCGCACCAGGTCGATGCCGCTGACCTTGGGCATCCTCCAATCCGTTATCACCAGGTCGACCGGGGTGCTCTCGGCGATCCGGATCGCCTCGGGGACGCCGGGCGCAGTAAGGACCGTGTATCCCGCCGCTGAGAGATTGCGCTGTAACACCTCGACCGTGTCGGGCACGTCGTCCACGACGAGAATCGACGTCTTTTCATTGGGTGACGTCATCAGTCCGGTCTCCGTTTGCTTTCCCTTCAGCGCCCACCGGAAGCTCAACCTCGAACCGGGCGCCCTGTCCGGGAGCACTCTCGACGCGAATCGTCCCCCCATGGGATGTCACGATTCCGTGGACCACGGGTAGGCCCAGGCCCGTGCCTTCGTGGACGTCCTTGGTCGTAAAGAACGGGACGAAGATCTCCTTGAGAACCTGTTCGCTCATCCCGATGCCGTTGTCCTGGACGGTGAGCAGCACGCGATCGCCGGAGCTGCGCGTCGCGACCTTGAGCGTGCCGCCTCCCGGCATGGCATGAATGGCATTGACAACTAGGTTCACGAAGACCTGACGCAACTGCGAGGCATCGGCAATGATCTCCGGTAGCTCGGCACACAACTGCCGCACCACGGCTATGCCGCACCTTACGCACCGCGGCTCGAGCAGACATAGCCCTTCTTCGACCACGACATGGAGGTCCACCCTCGTTTTCCTCGGAGGCATCTGGCGCGAGAACAACATCAGGTTATGGATGATCTGTCGGGCGTCCAGGCACGTGGCCACGACCTTCGCCAAGTCGCCGACGACCTGTTCCGGAAGGCCGGGGTGCTTTTGTGCCAGTTGGGCAAAACCCAGAATGTTGCCCAGCGGCTCGTTCAGCTCGTGCGCGACGCCGGCCGCTAGCTGCCCGATCGTGGCCAAGCGATCCGCGTGACGGAGTTGACCTTGCAGGCGAAGACTGTCCTCCTCCACCTGTCGCCGCTCGATGATGAGTGTGATCTGACGGGCCACCGCATCGATCAGGCTTCGCTCTTCTTTCAGGAACGGGCCCTCATACAGCTTGGGCCTTTCCTCAAGGTAGACGACATCGATGTGGCCTCGTCGCTTGCCGTTCACCACGATCGGGGCAGACTGCACTTGACCGCGTTCCTTGAAGTTGGCGGTCACATAGGATTGCCCGTCAAAGACAATCCGCCCCGCTGCGATCTCTGGGTACTGCCAGGCGGAAGGCAGCAGCTCGACAGTGCCTTGCAGGACTCCTGCCAGTGATATGCGCGGGCGTTCGGCAAGTTGCGACAAGCTGTATAGGCACGTCAGCTCCTTCACTCGCTCGCGCAGGGCAACGTCCTGTGCCTGTAGGTTCTCCATTTCGCCTTCGCTTCAGCCGCCATGCTCTGAGCGCACATCTGCCCCCGCCAACAGGGGCTCGGCCCGGGGAATACTAACCGATTGGAGATGAGACTTCACGCGCCTCCTGCCGCCCCCTGCGGTGTCGACCTTTCGGCGGGAGGCCCAAGGGCGCCGGTTCCCATACGCCACGACGCGCCCCGGGGCCACCCTGCGCGATTCGCGGCGTGCCAAAGAGTACGAAAGGCCAGCCTTACCTTGGCTGGCCTTTCTCAGGTGTCACTACTGGAGCAAGGCTAAAGCTGGGGATCGACATTCCACCTGATCAGCTATGACGGTAGGAGCTCCGAAAGTCGCACGCGCCCTATGTTGTAGAGGCTCTTTCGACGACAGGAACACTTGCTCCAGTCAGCATTCGCAGGGTCAGCACGCCGCCCCATTCGCCTACGGGACCTTGGGAACTGCAAGCTTGAAGTGTGAGTGCTCCATCATGGCCACGCGATGGCAGTCACGCTCCCACCTGGCCTGGTCGCACTCGTACTCCGCGTCCAGAAGCTCATGCAGGGCCGCGGCCACCGCCTGGGCAGACATATCGTCGCGGGAATGCAGCCGCGTGACGGCGGCCTGGTAGCAGATGTCTTCCGGGTCAATACGGGTCTGCCCTGCAGACCGCAACGAGGCGCGCGCCCGGGCCATCTCGTCCCGCGTGAAGTCCAGCAGTCCCCATTGCGCCAGAATCCTCTGATAGCTCTGCTGGGCCTGGACCACCAGGGCATCCACGGACGGAGCGGACAGTCTGCGCTTCATCAGTTGTTACTCCTGGTAGCGCGTGGACCCACGGGACAAGACATCCAGTTCATCGTACGCTCTGCGCGACAGACGGGTGTTGTTGCGGTAGGAGAGGTTGCTCACCAGGGCAACGATGGGGCGGCGTCGCCGCATCAGGCTATCGGCCACGCGGCGGAAGATCCGCCACAGCGAGTAGAAGCTGCGATCGCAGGAGTCCATCTCCGCCAGCATGTCGGCCCAGGAGAGATGTTTGTACTGAGCCGTCGGGAACCCCAGTGTGTAGTACTTCCAGTCGTGGGGGAAGTTGTCGGCGGCGATGCGATTCTGGGACTTCATCCGGTCCCACAAGCGCGTGCCGGGCAGCGGCGTGAGAATCAGGGCGTTCAGGATGTCCACGCCGTAGGCGCGGGCGGCCTCGGCAATCTGCCGGCCGATCCCCCGCTCGTCGCTGTCCAGGCCTATGATAAACGATCCCGCCACCAGGATGTTGTGCCGCTGGATTCGCCGGACGGAGGTCCTGAAGTTCCGCCCTTTGAGCAGGTTGAACTTCTTGCCCACTTCCGCCAGGCCGGCGGCCGTCGCGGACTCGAAGCCAATGAACACGCCGCGGCATCCTGACCGCTTGGCCAGCGTCAGCAGTTCCTCATCGTCGGCCATGTTGATCGTGACTTGGCAGATCCATCGCTTGTCCAGCTTGGCCTGGATCATCGCTCGGAACAGCTCCTTGGCCCGCGCGACATGCGAGGCGCTGGTGCCGATGAGGTTGTCGTCTACGACTAGGACCCACTTCTCCCGGATGGACTTGAACTCCTTGATCACATTCGCGATGGGGCGGCGGCGATAGCTGTGACCGTTAAAGGCGGTCACGCTGCAAAAGCTGCAATTGAGCGGGCAGCCACGCGTCGTCTGGATGGCGCCGAACGCATAGCGGCCGTTCAGCAGGTCGTGCCGCGCCTCAGGCACCTCGGCCAGGTCCACGTGCTCCCCAAGATACTTCTCTTGCAGCCGGCCGAGGCGTGCGTCCTCCAGGACGGTCGCCCAGACTCCTTCCGCTTCTCCGATCACGACCGAATTCACGTGCTGCGTCGCCTCCTGACAGCACATGGTGGCATGGATGCCCCCCATCACCACGCTGACGCCGCGACCGCGGAACTCGGCCGCCACTTCATAAGCGCGGCTGGCCTGGGACGTGAAGGCCGTGATGCCGACGAGGTCCGGCCGGGGCATGGCGGAGTAGTCCGGCACGCCGAGGTTCTCGTCGATAATAGTGATTTCCCAATCCGGCGGCGTCAGGCCCGCCAGGACCAGCAGGCCCAAAGGCTTCCAGACCCGATAGCGGTTCCAGCGGTTCTTCCTGACGTTGGCCAGGCTCACCAGCGGATTGAACGGGTTGACTAGATAGAGGCGAATGAGGCTCCCTGCCAGCCGTCAGATAGCCGCAGAAAACGGAACGCCACCCCTGTCGGAGTGGCGTTCCTGTGATTCACGCCGCAATCGGGATTAACCCTTGCGGACATTGATGGCTTTGGGACCCTTGGGACCTTGCGTGAGGTCGAAAGTCACGCTTTCACCCTCGGCCAGCGACTTGAAGCCCTCGGCTTGAATGTCGCCGTGGTGCACGAACGCGTCCGTGCCGTCATCGGCCGTAATGAACCCAAAGCCCTTGGAGTCGTTAAACCACTTCACCTTGCCAGTTGCCATATTCATGGCTCCTTCTGAACAGTCAGCAGGCCGGATTCGCGAGCTTCTTTGCCAAGAAGTTCCCAGCAAGACAGTCCGCTGCGTCAAGAGCAAGTAAAGGACTCTCAGGGCAGGAACCTGGTACAAGCTGCAAAAGAATGCGCGAGCCAGACTGAGTGCGCCAGCGTTGTGAGGAACCTTTCCCCTCAGCCGCTGAACCTGATTTGCGGATTATCCCAATCTGCGGTACGGAAAGTCAAAGGAATAATGTGATTATTGCGGCCACGGTCGCGCCCCAAGCGCATTGCTCCGCTGTTCAACGGGTAGAGGCGCCTCCCTCGCACGAGGCTTGAGGGACTCAGCCAGAGCAGTTCCCGCGGAGGTCTGGATCATTGGCGGAAGCAGGCGCATGAGATCCGGCGTCAACTGGAGAGACTGTTTCGATAACAGCAACACTGGCTCCACTGACCCAGTTGAGGACGCACGGATGAAGTGAGATATCGCCCGCGCCGTAGTGGCGGTGCTGCCGCTGCCCCTGGCGGCGGGGTGGTGTCCGTGCCCTGGTTCGAGCGGTCGAAGCCAAAGATCCCTACACCCGCCGTCCCAGCGAGCAAGTCACCCCTTACACCGTGAACCTGGCCAAGGCCATGAGCCTTGCGGAGGCAGTCGTGGGGTCCATTCGGACAGCCGCGCTGCTGCACGACGTAGGGAAGATCGGCGTGCCTGATCACATCCTGACAAAACCAGGCCCACTCACGGCGGAGGAGTTCGAGTACATTCGCCGCCACCCCGCTCTGGGATCAGACATCCCGGCCAAGATCACGCTGTTGGGACAGGAGGCCCGGCTCGTCAGGCACCCTCACGAGCGATGGGATGGCAAAGGATATCCGGATGGCTTGATGGCGGAGGAATCACCCCTGGAAGCCCGCACCATCATGATTGCGGACTGCATCGATGCGATGCTGATGGAGCGGACTTACAGGCAAAGCCACCCACCGGAGAAGAGGATCGACAAGTTGACTCGGTGTGCCGAAACGCAGGTGGATCCCGGGATCGCAACGATCGCGGCAGGATGGTGCCGGGAACATCCGGACCAGCGGATACTCCCGGAGGCTTCCGTCATGTTGGACAAGACCCCATAGGAACAGCGGGCAGCTCGTGCATTCGGTCGGGTCAGGAGAGGTGTGTTGATGACGACCGTGTCCGAACGATCTCAAAAGACGATGCGATGGCCGTGCAGACTTTGCGTGCCCATCTTCGGTCTGGTCGCTTGGACCGAGAGGCCGTCAGACGCATGACCCCACCGCGGCCCCTCGGGCTATCTCAGGGACCAGACTGTGTCCGTGACTGGCGGGAACTCCGTCGACGCCGGTCAATCGCAGGCAGGTTGCCGGCGGGCGTGACTGCCGCGTGATTCTGCCCGTCATGAGTCGCAACGTCCAGGCGAGCATGCGCGGCAGCGTGTGCACCAGGCCCCAGAGCCCAATCAGTTGCACACCGGGGTCGATCAGGTATCGCCTGCTCTTGGGGCGGACCAACGATCCCAGCAGCCGCAGGGGGTTGTAGAAAAACGCCAGCGCCGCCGCGACGCGAAGCTGCATCCGCCAGGGCTGCGGCTCGCCCGTGGCGACCACGTAGTTCCCATCCAGCATGTACGGCTCGACCGCCTTGCCGCCGGCGCTTTGGATCATCCGGCCAGTGTGGAAGGGTTCCTCGTAGCTCCGGGAGCCGACGGCGGGCGTCATCACCAGCACTTGCACGTCAATGGCCCCGGCTCGACGCAGCAGCCTCACCTGGTTGATGAGCCCATACTCGGAGCGGCGGGTGCAGAGCGGTTGGCCGTCGTGGTGCATCAGCATGGGCACCGGCAGGAGGCCGTGCCGGCGAAGCAGCTCAAACGCCTCGGTGGTCTTATCGACGCTCTGGCCCTTCTTGACGAACGTGGCGGTGATGTCCTCCACGCCGATCCACAGGGCTATGGCGCCGGCCTTTCTCACCGTCGACAGATGCTCCTTCATGCCCAGCGTGTCATGCACGGTCACTTCCGTGCCCCAATGGGCCCGGTGGCGGAGCGCCAGGCCGCGGATCTGCGTGCGGGCCAGCGTTTCGACGATGGAGACCGTTCGGTCTCGGTTATTGAAGAAGTTGTCATCCGTGCCGAAGAAAAAACGGAAGCCGTATCGCTCGTTCAGTTGCGTCATCTCGTCGGCGATGCGCCCGGGGCTCTTGGCGCGGTACTGACGCTGGTTGTAGGCGGGAATCGGACAATAGGGACAGGAGAACTTGCACCCTAACGTGAACACGAGCGACCCGATGCGGCTGAACCTGCGGACACGGTCGGTCGCCAGCGGTCCGGCGGCCAGAGTCCGGCGGCGCGAAGGCGGCTCCAGCAACTGATAGCCCAGCACCGGGTGCGGCAGTTCGTCGAGGTCACTGACCAGGCGCTGAATGCCCGTATCCACGAGTTCCTCGGCTGCCCCGGGGGAGTCGCCTCGTGCGTACACCAGGCCCGGCACCTGATCCAGACTGCCCCGATCCCTGGCACGGGCAAAGGCCGACCGCAGCGGCTCACCAATGGCCCGCTCGGTCAGGAGCACCTCCAGCAGATTCAGCAGCACGTATTCCTCACCGGTAACGGCCACGTCGGCAGCCCAGGGATCGGCCGGCTCGGCGCTGAACAGACTCCAAGGCTCATAGATGGCCTTGGGCCCCCCGGCGACGATCAGCGGGCGCGACGCGGCGTCCATGCGCCAGGCGTCGCGGATGATCCCCTCGCACGGGGTGGAATGAATCTGCATGCTGGAAACCAGCAGCAGGTCGGGCACGCGTCCGTCCAAGACCATCCGGGAAGGCTGAACCCGGGGGTTCCACTGCTGGAGCACGATGCGGGTCTTAGTGATTCCGGCATCGAACAGGGCGGCTCCGACGGCGCGCACACCGGCAGGGGCCATTCGCATGCTGGAGTAGTAGAACGGGAGCATCCGCGTTCGTGGGTCAAAAGCGCAGACCACCACGGCCGTCAGGTCATGCGGGGGTGTGATGCGCCGCAGGCGACGGCGGATGTCCAGGCATTCGCCCGGCTTGAGCAGCATGTCACCGGCGTTTCGAGAAGGCAGTTGCATGGTAGACTCTATTGGCCATCGTCTCCTTTTCGAGCGCCGCCTTCAACAGTTTTTCCGCCTCGCGGACAGACGGGGCCAATGGGAGGCAGGCTGCGTTCGGGCCGCCCTCGCTCGGGAACAGGCAGGTCCGCGCGGCCTGGTCTTCTGCTGGCCGGCTTTGCCAATCGGGCGCATACTTTGGGTCCACCCTGTGGGCCAAGGCTAGGGCTTCTTCGATGGACGGGGTAAACAGCATAATCCGTACAGAATCCTAACGAGGAGCTGGCCTTAGCGCAAGGGTGTTGGAAGGGCGCGATGTGCGCCTTCACTGATAAGCAGCGTAGGCCTACCGGCGCGGTTCTCGGAGAGACTGTTTCGACCGCAGGAACACTTGCCCCGGTGTCCCACTGTTGGTTGTCCTCGGTCGCTGTGTTCGATTCGCCTCAGCGGGCCGCCCAGGGCCACATAGGCCACCGCTCGCCAGAAGAACCGCCCATGTCTGCGTGTTTTGTGTCATTCTCCCCGTTTGGGAATCGGCAAACCGTTGCATAATGTACTCTTGTCGGTTGCCACGTGCAGGCTACCGCGCCGACTTCCTGACAGCAGGCCAGGGAGGAACGAAGAGGTCCGGCTCCGCGAGCTGCCGCTGGCGCCTGTTGCCCCGGCCGGGTGTTCTCATGGACCTCCCTCCCATCGGTTAGGAGGCTATTGCGGGCCTTGGTGAAGACGCCTGGGGCTCCTCGCCCACAGGTCGATTGGCCGGTGGGGGTCTCCGGCCCCGCCCGTCTTTGAAGCCCTGGAGCAGCGGGAGCTGTTGACCGCCCAGATAGCGGCCTTCCCTGGGGCGGAGGGCTACGGCATGTTCACCGCGGGCGGGCGAGGGGGCGAGGTGTACGAGGTTACCAACCTCAACGATACCCTCCGCAGACGGTCCCGGCACCGTAGGAGGGACAACATGGATCGGCCAGGCAGAGGCGGCTGGCTGAGTCACACCTGGAACACTTCCTGGCCTGCGGCGGCTGTCTGCGTTAGGATGCGGCTCCCTTTTCAGTTCTTTGAGAGAGCATGGGCAGCTAATGGTGGAGAGTCACATGCGACGCGATGCGGCCGTGTCATGCCTGTGGGGCGTTGCAATTGTCTTGCTGGGTCTGTCCGCCGGCGGCTGCGAGCTTGCTAAGCCAGCCGCCCCCGCCGCCCAGAGCACCGCGGCGGACCTGAAGGACCAGATGCGCCAGCCGTGGGCGCCCTTGGGCCCGGAGTACCCCCGGGACTACCTGGTGTGCGGACCCTTCCTCGAGCCAGCCCCTCCCCCCACCCCGGCCGGCAGCCAGCCTACCACCGCGGCTGCCATTGAACCGGCGGCGCCGGTGGACCATCTAGCCCCGGCGGGCGGTGAGGCGAACGTCAGGCCGCAGAAGGGCCAGACGATGACCGCCAAGGACGGCACGCGCTACACGTGGGTGCCCTACTCCGCCAAGGCCGACCTGATTGACGTGCGCGAGGTCTGCCCGGCCGCCAGGGAGAAGCCCTGCGTCGTGTATGCCTACGCCACGATCCATCGCGATAGCCCCGGCAAGGCCGTCCTGTCGCTCGCCAGCAGGGCGCCCGCGACCGTGTACTGGAACGGCAAGGTCGTCCTGACTCCCAAGGACCGATCGGCCAGGCCGACCGTCTCGCTGGCCGAGGGGGACAATGCCTTGTTGGTCCGCATCGCCGGGGGCGGCGACCGGTGGACGTTCACGCTAGGGGTGAGAGACCAGGTGGACACACCCACTGACTCCTCGGCGCTGCTGCGCCCGTCGATCGTGCCGCCCAAGGACGGCGGCACCCAGTTGGCCGTGACGGTGACCAATGACAACCGCCAGCCCTCTCCCACCGTGACCGTGGAGGTCCGGGGACCGGGTCGGTCGGTCGCGACGGCCCAGGTGCCCCGGGGGCAGACGCACACGTTTGAGACGGCGGCCTGGGCCGACGGCCCCTATGAAATCCGCGCCCTAGCCCGAACGCCGGACGGAAAACCGATAACCCAAGAGCTGACGTGGTACAAAGGCGACTGGAAGCAGGGGGTCGCAGACGTCTTGAAGGAGGCCGAGCGGCTTCCGGGAGACTCCGATGATCCGGTCGTGCTCAAGAAGCGCCTCGCGCGCGACATCCTGCGGTTTCGCTTGAGAGAGAGAGAGAGCGTCCCCGAAGCCACGACCCAGCCGGCCGAAGGGGCGGAGCTGGGGAAGATCATCCTGGCGTTGCTGGAGTACCACGAGGCGGAGCCCCTGGAGAAGAATCCCGCCGCGGCGAACGGCTTCTGCCGCCTGGCCTGGCGCGACGAGGTGGACGGTTCGCCCCAGTTCGCCCGACTGTACGTGCCCCCCGATTACGATCCCGCCAAGAAGTACCCGATGGTGGTCTATCTTCACGGGCGCAACTCGCGCAACCCCGAATACGCCGACGACGATCCCGGCACGCGCCACAGATCCGTGACGGAGAGGTATGGCATCTTCCGGCTGGAGCCCCACGGCCGGGGCAACACCGGCTATCAAGGCATCGGCGAGGCCGACGTGATGCACGCCGTGGCGCTGGCCCGGCAGAAGTTCAGCGTGGACGCCGACAGGATCTACCTGATGGGCCAGTCCATGGGCGGCGGGGGCGCCTGGTACGTCGGCACGCGACACACGGACGTCTTCGCCGCCTTGGCGCCGGTCTCCGGCGGCTGGGACTACCACCTCTGGACGAGCCCCCAGGAGCTGGCCGCCTGGTCTCCGCAGCGGCTGGCGATGGAGGAGGGCGACAGCAGCTTCGCCCAGGCGGAATCGCTGCTGAACACCCCGGTCTTCGTCAACCACGGTGACAGCGACAGGTCGGTCAACGTCGAGAACTCCCGCTACGCGGTGCGGATGCTTCAGCGCTGGGGGTACAACATTCGCTATCAGGAGCTCCCCGGCAAGGGACACACGGGGTGGAGCGCTGAGGACGCCATCCTGGAATGGTTCCTCCCCCAGCGGCTCTGCCGCAACCCTCGCCACGTGCGGCTGCGGGCGCCCGCGCTCCACGGGGCCAATGCCCATTGGGTCCACGCCGAGCAGCAGGAAGATCCTTTCGCCTTCATGCTGGTGGACGCCGCCGTCACCGGCGGGGACACGATCATCCTCTGGAGCCAGAACGTCCTCCAGGTGCGCCTCAACCCCGCTAAAGACCTGCTCGACACGGCCAAGCCGTTCCGCGTGATCTGGAACGGCCAGGCGGCCAGTCCCCAGGTCACGCTCGACGGCCAGATCCTCCTTCGAGCCAAGGGCTACGTTCCCGGCACGCGGGTCAAGAAAGGGACGGGGCCGACACCCTTCGCCATCGTCGTCGGCACCACCTCCAAGGACGAGCGGATGAGGCGATTCTGCCGCTTACTCGCTGAGCGGGCCCGCGACGACTGGAAGGAATGGCAGCACGTGGAACCGCGGTACTTCACCGACACCGAGATCACCGACGAGCAGATCCGCAAGTATTCCCTGGCGCTGTTCGGCGGGCCGGAAGACAACGCCGTCACCGCCCGGCTGTCCAAGGACCTCCCTCTGACGATCGAGCCGAACAGGGTCACGATCGACGGGCGGGCGTTCGACATCACCGATGCTGCCGTCAGGATGGTCTACCCCCACCCGCTGAACGCCGATCGCGACGTGTGCGTCGTGGCCGCCAACTCCGCGGACGCCATGTCCTGGGGCGGCCGCCTGCCGGACCAGGTGGACTACGTCATCGACGATGGCCGAATAGCCCCCGAAGAGGACTACTTCCGCAACGTCGTCGCCTGGGGACGCTTCGACCACGATTGGCGGCTCAACGAGAAGTATCTGATCGCCGGAGATCCCTCCGCCCGTGCCCAGCTCGCCCGGCGCAAGGCGCCCACCCGGCTGTCGCTCGCGACGGCCGAACGGGCGGTCATGCTGAGCGACGTGCTGGAAACCAAAGCGCAAGGCAACTTCCGCCACATGACGCGGGACCTGAACTGGCAGGGAAAACCCATCACGCTGGCCGGGAAGACCTACGCCAAGGGCATCGCAGTGAACTTCTGGGATGAGCCGTGCCTGGCCGCGTTCGATCTGTCCGGCGGCAACTGGAAGCGCCTGAGGGCCACCCTGGGCATCGAGATCGACCCCAAGCTCCGGGACACAGAGGCCCAGACGGACGAGGGCCCGCAGGTGATCTTCGGGGTCCGCGGGGACGGGAAGGAACTGTACAAGTCGCCACCTTTCGGCATCGACTCCAAGCCCGTGAGCATCGACGTGGACGTCAGTGGCGTCAAGAACCTGGAGCTGGAAGTCCTCGGCCGATCGCGCAACATCGCCTCCAGCATCGACTGGGCGGACGTGCGCCTGGAGAAATAGCGCCCGCCTGGCCTTGCCCGGTCCGGGCCCCGAAGCCGACGGTGGATTGCGGGACGCCGGGGGGCCGGCATACAATGCCTGCGTCGAATCCGGTTGCACGAGGACCCCCCTGGAGGGCCTTCAATGACCTCGACGCCGCCGCTGAACGCGCGACTGAAGCTGGCCGACGACGTGACCTACCAGTCGCTGGGCCCCGGCTCGGACACCGTCGTGTTCTCCCTCAACTCCGGGTACCTGTACACCTGCAACGAGACCAGCGCCGCCTTTTTGCAGGCACTGGACGGCCGGCGGACGCTGGCGGAGGCCATTGAAGCCCTTTGGCAGGAGTATGAGGTCTCGCCAGAGGACCTTACCCGGGACATGACCGCCTTGGCGGGCAAGCTTCTTGAGGAGAAACTGCTGGTTGAACAACCCTAGCGACTCCAAGTCGCTGCGATTGCTGCTGTTACGGGCGCACATCTGGCTGGTGGCGACGCTGATTCCTCTGCTGGTCAAGTTCTTGCCGCTCAAGCGGTTGCTGCGTCTGCTGACGCCCCCTGCCCGCCTAGCCCTCTACCGGAGCATCGCCTGGCAGGAGATCGCTGAGCGTGTGGCGCAACGCCTGAAGAATCCCCGAAATATGCGCCGCCGCTCCTGCCTGCGACACTCCCTGACCCTGTTTCACTTCCTGCGCCTGGCGGGTTACCCGGCCGTGTTGCGGATCGGCGTGTATCCGCAGAACCAGCCGTGCCCCCGAATCCAGGCCCACGGGTGGGTGACGCTCCATGACATGGTCCTGACCTGGCCCCCCAAGAGCCCGGTGGCGGTGGTCCTGACCCATGGGGATGCGGCGCAGGAGGATTCTGCCGGCCAGGGCCTTGTTCGAGGCCCATGAATGTGGTAGCTTCCTATGCAGGTTCGTCTGACGTGAGAGTCGGAATACGACCCACGATTCTGAGAGGAACCGCCGGAGCGTTGCGCCCCTATGCCTGATGGGCCGCAACTGAAGGAGAGGCCATGAAACCCAAGAAGCCTTACGTCAAGCCCGTGCT
This sequence comes from Phycisphaerae bacterium, assembly GCA_022866005.1. Classification (GTDB taxonomy): domain Bacteria; phylum Planctomycetota; class Phycisphaerae; order SM23-33; family SM23-33; genus JALHTV01. Next base: position 671 of record JALHTV010000172.1, on the reverse strand, counting down.
GGAGAAGCGGGAGAAGCTCTCTGACGTGACACAGAACGGGCCTCCCACCACGGCCGGCGTCATAGGTTGACGCAGAGATCTGTAGAGCGGCTAGCACAAGGAGCGGCACGCCCTGTCGCTCCTTCTCTTTATCATCCGGTTTAGGCCTCCCTCGCCAGCTCACTTTCGACGTCCATGGGCCGCACATCCGGGGGGCCAGGCCTGGGGGACTCGGGGCCGGAGAATTCTGCCGAGGAAGGCCTTGTGCGAGGCCCGGGACTGTGCTAGATTCCTGCCCAAACGTGTCCGAAGTCACCTTGAGGATGCGCGCACCTGTTTCGGGACGAACCGCTGAAGTGCCGGGCTTCTGTGGCTGATCGGCTGCGACTGGACCAGAACCCATGAAGTGCAAGAAGCCATATATCCACCCTGTGTTGGAGAAACTGCAAAAGCTTTCCGACGTCACGGGGCAGGACGGGCCCAGCTACGTCACAGGGGATCCGTACACCCCGGGACGCTAGACAAACGGGTAAGCAATGCCGCTTCGCCGCGGTGCTGACCGAGAGGAAACAGTATGGAGATCAAGAAGCCCTATCGTCCGCCGACGCTTGAGAAGCGCCAACAACTCTCAGAGGTGACCTGCGGTGGGGCCCCCCGTGTCACAGGGGCACCCATAGCCTAGCCAAACAGGT
>JALHTV010000171.1 GCA_022866005.1 Phycisphaerae bacterium | reverse complement strand
CCTTGCTCGCCGCGGAAGGCGTCGTGGCGGTCCGGATGGACGCTGTCCAGCGAGATTTCCACGTAGCGCAGGCCCGCCTCGGCCAGCTCGGCTGCGCGCTGGGCCGTCATCGTCGTGCCGGTGGTGGCGATCGTCGTGTGCATGCCGTACTGCCTGGCCCGCCGCAGCACCGCCAGCAGGTGCGGGCTGACGGTCGGCTCACCGCCGCTGATCGCCAGCATCGGCATGAACGCCCGGCCCATCTGGTCGACCAGGTCCAGCTTTTCTTCCAGGGTCAGTTCGTCGCCCAGGCCGGCGCGGTCGCTGTCCTGGTAGCAGTGGTGGCAGGACAGGTTGCAGCGGTTGGTGAAGTTCCACACGGCAAACAGCGGTGCGACGAACCGCTGGGGGACGGTCAGCCCGTACTTGGCCAGCGACCGCGCGACGATCACCAGCCCGCGCAAGGTGGGCGTGTGCTCGGCCAACCGCTGGCGGAAAGTCGCCACGTCCGTATCCCCGCGCATGCGGTCGATGAAGCGGTGCGCCAGCCAGTACTTTGCTCGCAGGGGCAGCGGCGCCCGGCCGTCGCGATAGGTGGCGACGATCCGCTGCAAGGCCGTCTGCCCGTCGGCGCCCACCTCCGAGAGCCTCCCCAGCAGCCAGCGGCCCAGGCGGTTGCCCAGCCATCGCTCCAGCGGGTGGTGGCAGTCGATCTGGAACGCCCGCGGTGTGATCCGGTCGGCCAGCCCGGCCCGGGCGTAGGCGCTGCTGCTGAGGGGGCCGTCGTCCAGGCGGTCGGCGCGCTTGTCGGGGTTGGTCGAAGGGGGGAACTCCTGGGCGTACTGCTTGCCGATCGCGGCGGCGGTGGTGTGGGCGCCGGGGGCGGTGTAGGAGCGGACTGGCCCGCCGCAGCGACTATGCGTCAAGGCCATGGTGTCGCGCTCCCTCCTCCGTGGGGCTTGGCCGTGGCACGCCCCGGGAGGGCTCGGCCCGGAGAGGCTGACCCGCAGCGGCGTAGCAGCTCTCGACCACCCCTCGGTAGGCCGGCCCGCAGTTGTACGTGCAGAACGGAAAGATCCCCGCGGGCGTGGAGTAGAGGATGACGCAGCGCCTCGCCCGCTGGACGTCGTAGTTGTAGCGGTCCTGGAAGTGCATGCCCGCGCACAGGAGGGTCTTGTAGGTGTCCTTCTCGCCCTGGCCGCGCCCGACGTGCTTGTCCACCAGGCCCTGGAGCGAGTGGATGAACTTGTCCACCGTCAGCCCCGGCGGGGCCGTGGCGGCGTTGAAGTGCCGGCGGAACATGCGGATCGTCCGCCAGCGGTCCAGCCAGGTCGCCCGGCCGCGGCGGCGAATATCCGCGGCGATGCGGTTCATCTCGCTGAACATGCCCTCGATGTTGATGACCTGCGGGAAGGGATACGCCGTGCCCTCCGGCGAGACGAGGAAATACGTCCCGAAGGCGCAGTCAGGGTGGCAACTGGGGCGGACCTTGGGCTGACCCGTTAGGGCCTCGAGGATCTGCGACAGCGGCACGACGACGCTCAAGGGGTACATGTCGCGCAGGGCGCTGGACCCGGAGGCCTCAGCGATGTCGTGCGCCAGGTCGCCCAGGGTGTAGCGGGTCGCGCGGCGCTGCTGGGGGGCGGCCCGGCCGCTGAACGAGACCGGCTGGTAGCTGATGGCGCTGATGATGTCGATATTCTTGGCCGCGAAGCGGAAGATCTCGCCCACCTGATCGTCGTTGACGCCCTTGAGGATCGTCGGCACCAGGCAGACCTTCATGCCGGTGGCGCGGCAGTTGTCCAGGGTGGCGAGTTTCGCCTGCCACAGGCCGGGGTAGTTCCGCGTGCGGCGGTGGGGCTCCTCGCCCACGCCGTCGAACTGGAGGTACAGCGTGTGCAGCCCGGCGGCGGCGCACTGCTGGGCGAAGCGACGATCGGCCAGGAGGATGCCGTTGGTGGCGGTCTGGATGTGCGAGAAGCCCATGTCCCGCGCCGTCGAGACGATCCGCAGGAAATCGCGATGGAGCGTGGGCTCGCCGCCGGTGAACTGGATGGCCGTGCAGGGCGTGGGCTCCAGGTCGCGCAGGGCCTGGAGCTGGCTGACGACCTGCTCATACGGCGGCTCGCAGACCACGCCCGTGACGCCCGCGTTGGCGAAGCAGATCGGGCAGCGCATGTTGCAGCGGTTGGTCAGGTCGATCTGCGCCAGGCACGCGCACGACAGGTGCTGCCCGCACAGGCCGCAGTCGCCGGGGCAGTGCCCGCGGGCGCGGCGGTGGGGGAACTCCAGGCCCCCGTGCTCCTGGAAGGTCCACCAGGCGGCCTTGGAGTACAGCACCACGTCGCTGTTGATGCAGTCGCGGACGTAGCCGTGCGCGGGGCAGCTCTTCTCGAGGAACACCGCCCCGTCCTGGACGAAGTACCGCCCCAGCACGGTCGAACCGCACTCCGGGCAGAGGCTCTCGACGGTCCGCGGCAGGCGGCGGAGCACCGGCTGAATGCGTTGGCCGCTGAGGGTCTGGCTGGCGCTGCCGGGGAAGTCGCTGGCGAGGTCCGTCCAGAGCGCGTCGTGGTGCAACTGGCGCTGCGGCGGGCAGGTGGGGCAGCGGAACGTCAGCACGATCTGGCGCCCCGCGCGCTCGAACCGTGCGG
>JALHTV010000170.1 GCA_022866005.1 Phycisphaerae bacterium | reverse complement strand
CGGCCCTTAAGATCGACCAACTCTTGCTGCTTCTTGGCCGAGATAGCCGTCGGCAAGGACCAGATGTCTATCTTCCATCGGCGCTCCCAATGCCCATGCGCGACGACCGCCTTGAGATACAAGCCGCCCGCCAAGTCTTCGTTCTCCTCTGCCCAGCCCTTGTCGAGTTTGAGTTCCTTGACACATTCGTATTCCGCAAGCCTCGCGCCCAAGGCCATCATCCCTTGCACCGAGGCGGGGGGAAGGTAGATGTCGATGTCCGGGTACATCATCAGGTCGAGGAAGTAGCTCCCGGTCGGCATCAGCTCCCCAATGCCGGCGCAGTGCTCCCGCAGGCGGATCAGCTCTAGCACCTCATCCGCCTCTCGGCGTAGGGCTTGGGCTCTGTCTTCCGGGTTCATTGCGTCACGGTGGCCTTGCGCGGAGTGTGCAGTCTGTGCACACAGGTGACTGGCGATCTGCCCCCATCTGGCAGGCGCCAGGGAGTTTCGATCCTATGCGCCCGGTGGATTGTCCGTCAATTCCCCGACCCGCCGAGCTGGACGATGCGGTCGGTGACGAGCTGGACGATTCGCTCAGCCTCGTCGTCGAACGCCCGGCGGCGGGCGGTGGTGGAGCTCGTGCCCAGGCCGTCGGCGCCGGGCAGCACGCGCCCCGCGACCACCGCGGGGAAGCGCTGGCCGGGGGGCATCGGCTGGGCCTGGCCGGCCTGGGAGGGCTGGCCGGCGATGCCTTGCCCGCGCCCGTGGCCGTTGGCATCAGGGGTGTGCTGGGCGATAGCCCGCGTGGAGAAGCCCCGCAGGAACTCATCACTGCCCGCCAGGGCCGCGACCTCCTGGCCGTTGACGCGCGGGTCGGCGATGCCCAGGCGCTTCTTGATGTCCAGAAGCTCGCGGACCTTCTCGGGCGGGAGCTGGCGGATGTTGCCGACTTCCTTGCTCAGCAGCAGGATGCGGCAGTACATGTCCAGCGTCTCCAGGTGAAAGTAGGCCTCCTCCAGCGTCTTGCCGCAGGCGACGGCCCCGTGGTTAGCCAGCAGGATCGTGTTGGCCTTGCGGCGGAGGTGCGGCAGGATGGTCTGGGCGAAGCGCTTGCCGCCGGGCGTCTCGTACTCGGCGATGGGGACCTGGCCGATGAAGATCTCCACCTCCGGCAGGATGTTGGATGGCACGTCTATCCCCGCGACCGCAAAGGCCGTCGCGTAGGGCGGGTGGGCGTGGCAGACGGCGTTGATCTCGCTCAGCTCGTGGAAGATCTCCAGGTGCAGCAGGATCTCGCTGGTGCGCGGGAGGGAACCTTCGAGCTGGCGGCCCTGGTCGTCCACCACGGCAATGTCGGCGGGCTTGAGAAAGCCCTTGGACATCAACGTCGGCGTGCAGAGGTATCGGCCCCTGCCGACGCGGCAACTGATGTTGCCGTCGTTGGCCGCGACGAACCCCTTCTCATACATGCGCCGGCCGATCTCGCAGATCTGTTTCTTCAGCTCGAATTCGCTCAGCATCGTTCCATCTCCAGTCCGCCTCGGCCGCGCGAATTACTTCTCGGGCAGCTCCAGGACGGGTCGGAAGTCGATCGAATCCAGGATGCAGGCGTTGTAGCAGTCGCAGGGGACCTTGGCGGGATAGAACGGCGCGGCGGCTTCCCGTCCTTCCACCATGCCCACCAAGTCGCCCTCCCTGGCCGCCAGGCAGTCGTACAGCACCAGCGTCTCTTCCGTGCTGCCCTGGCTGCGCCCGGCCAGCGCGCCGCGGTCGTACGGCCGGACGATCAGGTAGCTGCCCGGCTGGATCTCGGGCATCCGCCGGTTCAGCGTGACCTTGCCGATGACGCGCGAAATCCGCATCGCCTCTACGCCCTTTCCAGTTCCACCAGCGCCGCCCCGAGCGCCCCGCCCGCCGCTCTCCCGCCGCCGGCCAGGGCGAGCAGCATGGCCCGCATCTGGTGGTGGGTGCTGAAGGCGTGCTCCAGCACCAGCAGGTTGGCCCCGAAGTGCCGCAGGGCCGCCGCCACGCTCTCGGTGCGCGTGCCCTGCACGGGGCGAACGCCCTTGACCTTGCCCGCCAGGACCATCGCGTCAGCCGCGTAGGGCAGGATGGCTGCCCCGGCCGCGACCTCCCCCGCCGCGACAGCCTGGCATAATCGGCGGAGGTTGGTAATCCAGCAGTCGCCCTGCGTGAAGTCCCTCACGGCCACGCCCTCGCGCCCCAAGGCTGACAGGACGCCCCGGACCTTTTCGTCCGGCCGGTGCGTGATGATCCCGATCACCCCGCACGCACACGGCGGCGTAGTCTGCGGGGCGGCGGAGGGGCTGCTGGTCCCTGCGCCGCTGGCCCGGCGCACGATCAATCGCCTCTGGTCGACCAGGTCGACGGCGTTGGGCGTAAGGACCTCGTTGCCGGCCAGCTCCACCAGCCCCCCGCCCGCGGCGGCCAGGCGATGGGCGAGCATCTCGGCCGTGATGAAGACCTTCTTGGCCGGGGAGGCGCTCGTCTCGGCCTTGAGGCCCGTCGGCATAGACGCCGCCGGCGCCGCCGTCGGCCCAGATCCAGAGGCGGCGGGTGTGATCGCCACGCCGCGCTGCCGCAGCATTCGCACCACCTGCTCGGTCACCTTGTTGACCAGCTCACCGTCCACCATGGGTTCCTGTCAGTCCACGACGCCGAT
>JALHTV010000169.1 GCA_022866005.1 Phycisphaerae bacterium | reverse complement strand
GCATCTTCGTCGGCCTGCGCCGGGCCAAGGACGACCTGAAGCGGCGCATCAACGCCCGCGTCAAGCGGATGGTGGCCGCCGGGCTGGAGCAGGAGGTGGCGGCGCTGCTGGAGGAGCCGGCGGGCCTGTCGGACCAGGCCGCCGCGGCCGTGGGCTATGCCGAGATGATCGCCTACCTCCGCGGCCGGACGACGCGCGAGGAGGCGATCGAGCGGATCAAGATCAACACCCGCCGCCTGGCCAAAAAGCAGCGAACTTGGCATCGGCGGTGGCGCGACGTCTGCTGGTTTGACCTGGCGGAGGATGCCGACGCCGAGGCGGTGGCCCAGGACATCCTCCGCAGCGTGGACTTTGGGCGGGGCCGATGAGCAGCCAGCCAGACAGCCTGATCCGGGAGTACGAACCGTTCATGGATGCGGCGCTAGCCCAGGCGGGCGCGGCTGCGGCGGCCGGGGACGTGCCCATCGGCGCGGTGATCGTCCGTGACGGGCGGATTCTGGCGGCCGCCCACAACCGCCGCATCCTCGACGCCGACCCCACGGCCCACGCCGAGATCCTCACCATCCGCGCCGCGGCGGCCGCCCTGGGCGACTGGCGGCTGAGCGGCTGCACGATGGTGGTCACGCTGGAACCCTGCGCGATGTGCGCGGGGGCGATCGTGCTGGCCAGGATCGACCGGCTGGTCTACGGCACCGACGACCCCAAGGCCGGGGCGGTGCGGACGCTGTATCGGCTGTGCGAGGACGACCGCCTCAACCACCGCCTGGAGGTGCTCCGTGGCTGCCGGGCCGAGGAGTGCGGGCGGATGCTGAGCGAGTTCTTCCGCGCCCAGCGCGGAGCGGGCAAGAAGTAGCAGGCCCCAGCGGGGGGCGGTCGGTACTGGCCTGGCGGCCGGGCGGACGATACAATGCCGCAAAGGCGCCCTTCGTGGGCGCCAGCATGAGGCGCAGGGTGTAGGACATGGATTGGTCCATCGGCGACGTGGTCGAGATGCTCCGGGCCATGTCGGGCATCCTCCTGACTTGGGCCGCCGTCCTGGCGGTGTTCACCGGGATTGGTCTGGGATTCCGCCGCCTGTGGGGGCTACGAACGGTCACGGCCGATGCTGTCTTGGGGAGCTTCTGGACAGGCTTGGGGGGCGTCGTCCTGCTGCTGTCGCTGTGGCACTTGGTCTGGCCGGTGCGTTGGCCTGTTCAGGCAGTGGTGGCCGTTGCAGGGGTAGCGGGGCTGGTCGGTTCGCTGCGCCCGCTGGGGGATTGGCTGCGGTCGGTGGCGAAGCAGCACCGTGTGGTCCTGGTGGCCGTTGCGGTGGTGGCCGTCGTGCTGTCCAACCGGGCCCTGGGGCCCTGCACGACGCATGACAGCGGCCTGTATCATCTCAACGCGGTCCGATGGGCCGAGAGATTCCCGATTGTCCCCGGCCTGGGCAATCTGCACACCTCGCTGGCCTTCAATAACGCGAGTTTCCTCCTGGCTGCTTTCTTGGAGGTGGGGCCTTGGTATGGGCGGTCCAGCCATCTGGCCAATACGCTGTACCTTCTGGCGTTCCTCCTGCACGTGGTCTTGTCCTTCTCGCGGATGACGCGAGCAAGGGCCCACAGGACCGTCGAGGCCGTGTTCTACCTCTTCGTGATGGTGCCCGTGGCGCTCATGGTGAACCGATCGTGGGCTACCAGCCATAACGTGGAAGTGCCGGTGGCCCTCGTCCTGCTGGTGGCCGCGGGGAGGACCTTGGCGTTCCTCACCGACCGCCGATCTCCCGATCGGGAGAGCGACCTGGCCGTGTGGGGTATCCTGGTGCTGCTGGTCTTGGGCATCAGCATCAAGATCTCGTCTCTCATCACGGCGGCGCTGATGGGGGCCGCCGTCGTCGTCACGTACGCCAGGCGCTGCCGCCACGCCGGCCGCGGCCTGGGCGCCTTGGGGTGGATTCTTGTCCTGCCGGCGCTGATGCTGGTGGTGTGGCTGGTTCGGGGCGTGATTCTCAGCGGCTACCTGTTGTACCCCTACCCGGTGGGGTCTTTTCCCGTGGAGTGGCGCATGCCCGCAGACCTTGTCCGGCAGGCCCGCGAGGCCATCGCGGAGGATGCCACGGAGGCCTTTGCCCAGAAAGGGCTTGCGGATTGGGTGGGGCACCTGGGCAGGGAGGTCCTGATGCCGGCGGTGATCTCCGTGCTGTCAGCGGCGGCCCTGGTGCGGTGGCGCAAGAGATTTGACAGGGGCCTCCGCGGGGCGTGGCTGGTGGCCGCATCGACCGTTCCGGGGATCGCCGTCTGGGCGGTGACGGCCCCCCAGAAGCGGTTCGTCTTCTACCTCTTCTGGATCTTGGCGGGCGTGCTGGGGGTCCTGGCCTTGTCGGCCGGTGGATTCCTGGCGAGCCGGCGGCGGCGAACCGTCATCGCGTGCATGCTGGTGGCGCTCGGCCTGGTTAACCTCGAACCCGACGAGGTGTTCCATGGCCCCGGGGCGGATGGGGGGCTGCATCCGGTCAAGACGGCGGAGTTGACCACTTATGTGACCAACGGCGGCCTGGCCCTCTATGTGCCTAAGACGGGCACAAAATGCTGGGACTCTCCCCTGCCATCGACCCCCTATCCCAGACCCGACCTCCGCCTGCGCCGACCGGGCGATCTGGCGTCGGGATTCGTCATCGACCCGTCCCTGGCTGCTCCGCTGACGCGGCCTGCGGCCAGCGTGTCTCCCTAGACGAAACCCCCACGCGGTGCCGAGAGCCCGAGCTACATGAGGTACTTGATCGCCACGAACCCGCCGATCAGCATGGCCGTGAACAGCAGGGCCAGCCAGTTGAAGTAGCGGTCGACGAACGGGGTGATCTTCGGACCAAAGATCCGCATCAGCCCCGCCACCAGGAAGAACCGCGATGCGCGCGAGGTGATCGACGCGATGAGGAACGGCAGCAGATGGATCTTGAACACCCCGCCGCTGACCGTGATCAGTTTGAAGGGAATCGGCGTGAACCCGGCTGTGAAGACGACCCAGAAGTTCCACTTGTCGTACAGCCTCCCCACTTGCTCAAAAGCCTCGTGGGTGAACCCGGGGACATACCGAAAGAAAAACGGGCCCACGACCTGCCAAGCCCCCCAGCCGATCAGGTAGCCAAACAGCGCGCCCAGGACACTGGCGATCGTGCACAGCAGCGCGTATCGACACCATCTCCTGGGATTGCCCAAGGCCAGGGGCATCAGCAGCACGTCGGGGGGCACAGGGAAGAAGCTGCTCTCAGCGAAGCTCAAGCAGAACAGGGCCACAGCCGCCGAGGGGCGGTACGCCCAGGCCAGCGTCCAGTCGTAGAGTCTGCGGTGCACGTGCCACCAGGGCACGCGGCGATGCTTACCGACCTTCGCCCCGCAGTGCTTGCAGAACTCGGCGTCGGCGGCGAGGGTCATGTGGCATCGCGGGCAGCAGGGTTTTTCCTCTGGGGCGCCGGTGCTGATAGGTTGTCTCCTGAAGGTTTGCGAGGAAGTAGACGCCACCGCGGCGCGTTTGTCAATTCCTCAGCGGCCGCCGGACCGTCGCTTCTTGCCCGGTAGGCCCTCCATGATCAGCCGGCCGATGGCGCGGGCCGCCCCGTCGGCGTCGTGGTGGTCGGTGACGTGATCGGCCACGGCCAGGACGGCGACCGAGGCGTTGCCCATGGCCACGGCGATCCCCGCCCACTGGAGCATCTCCACGTCGTTGTCGTTGTCCCCGATGGCCATGACCTGATCCCTCGCGACGCCCAGTTCCCCCGCGACCGCCCGCAGGGCCTTGGCCTTGGAGACGGTCGCGTGGCAGATCTGGAGAAGGTGGTCCTCGGTCTTGGTGATCGTCACCTGCCGGTGGTAGCGATCCAGGATCGCCGCAGCCAGGCCGCCCAACCGCGACCCCTCGCCCAACAGCAGCAGCTTGGTCACCGAGTCCGTCAGCCACTGATCCACCGGCGCCACCAGGTCCGGGTCGACGAGCTTGGCCGTCTCGGTGACGTACGCCGGGTCCAGCCGATCCGTGTACCACCGGTCGAGGACCTCCGCCGATACCAGGACCTCCGGATACTCGCGCCGCGCCAGGGTCACGATGCCGCGGGCGATCCTGGCCGCGATCGGCCGGTGCAGGATCACGCGCCCGGAAGGTGGGTCCACCACGAGCGCACCGTTGTAGCAGATCATGGGGGTGTCGAGTTCCAGCTGATCGTAGAACGGGGCGATGGTCCGCGGCGGCCGGGCCGAAGCCAGCACCACGTGGACGCCGGCCTCGTGCCGGGCGGCGCGGAGGATGGCGGCAGAGGTCTCGGTGACCTGCTTGGCCGAATTGAGCAACGTCCCGTCCAGGTCGATGGCTAGCAGATGGATCCGGCCCATCCAAGCTCCTTGCCTGGCCCAGTATAGCCTCCCGGGGCCCTGGCCCCAGGGCCAACAGCCCGTTTATCAGGCGACGCCACCAGGCGTGCGAGGCTTATGTGCTTGCCAGTCAACTGGTTATCCAAATACGCATCCAAGTGCCCCCCCGGAGAAGCCGAAGCTGTCCTATGCAAAAAGTCTCGCGGATCTCACTTGACGTACTGACCAGGGTGGAGTATACTATGGCAAGGTTAGGAGCGGTAGGAGCAGTGGAGGAACACTGCAGAGCCGCCAGGGTTGGAAAACGAGGTTTCTGTACGAGGATAGCGGCTCCGACCGCAGGTTCTGAGGGCAAAGGAACAAGGCAAGAATTGGTACGCAAAGCGACTTTCACCTTGACATAAGGGCGCTTTGCATGTAGCATCACGGACACGAAGGCAGGGAATAAGTTCCCTCGCAGAGCGAAGGAAGGAAAAGGAGAAGCCAAATGAGAAGGATGCTAGTGGCGATTGTTGTTCTAGGCCTTGCCACCGCGGCACAGGCTACGGTGTATGGAACCGGTGAGCTTCTCACCGAGGT
>JALHTV010000168.1 GCA_022866005.1 Phycisphaerae bacterium | reverse complement strand
CGCCGCTCGGCCTCATCGAGCAGGTCCATCAGCTTGACCGTGCCGCCCTCGCGCGTGCGGAAGGGCTTGCCGTCGGCCCCGAGCATCATCCCGAAGGCCACGTGCTCCAGGGAGACGGATTCCGGGGCGAACTTGGCCGCCCGCGCGACGGCAAAGACCTGGCGGAAGTGCAGCGCCTGGCGCGAGTCGGTGACGTAGAGGACCCGGTCGGCCGCCAGCTCCCGGACGCGATACCGGATGGCCGCTAGGTCGGTCGTGGCGTACAGATACCCCTCATCCGTCTTCTGCACAATCACCGGCAGCTCGTTGCCTTCTTTGTCCTTGAATTCCGGCAGGAACACGCACTGCGCCCCCTGGCTCTCCTTCAGCAACCCCTGCTTGTCCAGCTCCTTCACAACCTTCGGGAGATCGTCGTTGTAGAAGCTCTCTCCGACAATCCCGGTTTGTTCTGCCGGTGCAAGTCCAGGAGGAACCTGGCCTGGACCATCGGGCTGCAGTTTGCTGCGGTACTCCTCGGGTGTGAACCACACGCCCAATCGTCCGTAAACTGCGTAGCAGTGCTCCAACATTGCGCCGCGGAGGTTTTGCCACCTGAGAACGGCGTCGGAGGTTTTCCACGCGTTGGGACCAGCCCGGTGCAATTCAACCACATTTGCGCGAGCGCGATCTGCAAACTCGGGGTCGCTGTCAAACCGAAGCTGCGCGTCGACGTAATAGCCCTCTTGGTCCCTGACCCTCAGGTCCCACAGATCAGCCCCCCTAGGCATGTTAGCGACCAACATCCCGAATTGGGTTCCCCAGTCGCCGACGTGGTTTTGGCGGATAACGCGGTGGCCGAGGAAGTCCAGCGTGCGTGCGAGGGCGTCGCCGATGATGGTGCTGCGGAGGTGGCCGACGTGCATCTCCTTAGCGAGGTTGGGCCCGGAGTAGTCCACCACGACTGTCTGGCGGTTCTTATTACCAGCCCGCTCGGCGCCCAGGTGGTCGTCGCCTGCCGCGGCGGTGAGCTGGCGGGCAAGCCAATCGGCCTTCAGGCGGATGTTGATGAAGCCCGGGCCGGCGACCGTCGGGGGTTCAGCCAGGTCAGAGAGGTCCCCCGCACCCCCGCGGCCGAGCTGGGCGAGGACCTTCTCCGCCAGGTCGGCCGGCTTAGCGCCCAGGGCCTTGGCGGCGGGCATGACGCCGTTGGCCTGGTAGTCGCCGAACTGGTCCCGCGCGGGGGAGGCGATGAAGGCGGGGGAGCCGGCCGGCGCCCCGCAGGCGGCCAGGGCTGCGGTGATGCAGCGTTCCAGTTCGGCCTTGAGATTCATCTCTGATCGACCTGCCTGCGCGGTGCGCGACAGACGGTGCGGGCTACTTGGCGCGGGCACGTCGGCGGCGGAGCACCTGCCGCCAGCGGACGCGCGGCGCCTCGCCCCAGATCAGCTCCAGGTCGTAGTACCGCCGGTGCGCCTGGTCAAAGATATGCACCACCACGTCCACGAAGTCCATCACGATCCACTCGGCGGACTTTTCCCCGGCCACCTGCCAGACCCTCTGCCCGACCTTGGCGCCGTGCTTGGCGATCTCGTCGGCCACGGTGCGCATCTGCCGGTCGGAGGTGCCCGTGCAGATCACGAAGTACTGGGTCACCGGGCTGATCCCGCGGAGGTCCAGCACCACGATGTCGGTGGCGTTGTTGTCGGCCGTGAGACCCGCGGCGGCGATGGCCAGCTCTCGGGCGGGGGCATGGGCGGCGGCTGAGACTAAACGGGTCTTGCGCGTCCGCCTGGCCATCACCGGTCCTTTAGTTGATGCCCAGCCAGCTCCCGATCTGCGGGGCGAGCGTCACGGTCAGCCCTGCGAACACCACGGCCACCATGCTCATCAGCTTGATCAGGATGTTCAGGCACGGGCCGGCGGTGTCCTTGAACGGGTCGCCCACGGTGTCGCCGACGACGGCGGCCTTGTGGCGGGGGGAGCCCTTGCCGCCGTACTGGCCGGACTCGATGTACTTCTTGGCGTTGTCCCACGCCCCGCCGGCGTTGGCCATGTACACGGCCGTGGCGAAGCCGCAGCACAGCCCACCCGCCAGCAACCCCAGCACGCCGGCCACGTCGAAGATCAGCCCCACCACGACCGGGGTGGCCAGGGCCAGCACCGACGGCAGCACCATCTCCCGCTGCGCCCCCGCCGTGGAAATCTCCACGCACCGGGCGTAGTCCGGCTTGGCGGTGCCTGCCATCAGTCCGGGAATCTCGGCGAACTGCCGGCGGACCTCCTTGACCATCGAGTTGGCCGCCCGGCCGACCGCCTTCATCGCCGCCGCGCTGAACATGAACACCAGCAGCACGCCGATCATCAGCCCGCCGATGACCTTGGGGTTTATCAGCGTGACGTCGTAGAAGCTCACGTACTGCTGGAGCGTGGCCTCATGGCTGGAGACCAGCTGCACGGTGTGGATCTTGCCCTTGGCGTCCTTCAGGGCGAGGGTGCGGACCTTCCGCTCGTTGGGCGGGCTGATCGGCGAGGCGACGATCGCGCCGGGCAGTTGTCCGCGCTTCAGCGACGCCTTGATGGCTGGGGGCATGTCCAGGGCCATCAGGGTGTGGAAGCTGGTGGCCGTGGTGCCGGCCGAGAGCTTGGCGGCGAACTTGCCGTGGCCCAGGTAGTGCAGGGCGCCCACGCCGACGGCGGGCAGCTTGCCCGCGTCGGGGACGACCCGGACGATGGCGGCCTCGGCCTCGCGGTTCTGGCCGACGCGAACCTCGTCCATGTACGCCGCCAGCAGCGCCAGCGCCGTCAAGGCCGCCGAACCGATGGCGAAGCCCTTGCCCGTGGCGGCGGTCGTATTGCCCAGGGAGTCCAGCGCATCGGTCCGCTTGCGGACCTCCGGCGGCTGGTGGGTCATCTCGGCGTTGCCGCCGGCGTTGTCGGCGATCGGCCCGTAGGCGTCAGTCGCCAGCGTGATGCCCAGCGTGGACAGCATACCCACCGAGGCGATCGCGATGCCGTACAGGCCCAGCTGCGCCTCCTTCAGCCCGCCGGCGAAGGTGTACGCCAGGATGATGCCGACCACCACCGTCAGGATGGCCAGCCAGGTGCTCTGCATGCCCTCGGCCAGGCCGCCGATGATGACGGTGGCCGGGCCGGTCTCGCTCTGGCGGGCGACCTCCTGGGTGGGCTTGTAGTCGTAGCTGGTGAAATACTCGGTGCCCTTGCCGATGATCACCCCGGCCAGGAGCCCCACGACGATCGCACCCCACACGCCCAGCCAGCTCACGCCCTCCACCGTGTGCCCGTCCCCGGGGCCGATGACGAAGTAGCACACCCCCAGCGCGCCCAGGACGGTCAGGAGGGTCGAGCCGTTGATGCCGCGATTCAGGGCGCCCATGAGCTGCTTCATGCTGGCGTCCTCGCGGGTGCGGACCAGCAGGATGCCCACCACGCTCAGCACGATGCCGATGCCCGCCAGCGCCATCGGGGCCGCGACCATGCGAACTTGGTCGGCCACACCCAGCCCCAGGGCTAAGGCGGCCGCCACGCCGAGCACGGCCGTGGACAGCACCGAACCGCAGTAGCTCTCGAACAGGTCGGCGCCCATCCCGGCCACGTCGCCGACGTTGTCGCCCACGTTGTCGGCGATGACTGCGGGATTGCGCGGGTCGTCCTCGGGGATGTTGGCCTCGATCTTGCCCACCAGGTCCGCGCCCACATCGGCGGCCTTGGTGAAGATGCCCCCGCCCAGACGGGCAAACAGCGCCTGGGAGCTGGCGCCCATGCCGAAGGTCAGCATGACCACGGTCACTTCCATCAGGTTCATCGAGTAGCCCAGCAGCGGGGCGAGCTGGGTGAGGATGAAGAACCACAGCGTGATGAACAGCAACCCAAAGCCCACCACCACCAGGCCCATGACCGCCCCGGCCCGGAAGGCCACCACCAATCCGCGGTTGAGGCTCTCCTTGGCGCCCTGGGCGGTGCGGCTGGAGGCCATCGTGGCCGTCTTCATGCCGAAGTACCCGCACAGAGCGGAGAAGAAGCCGCCCATCAGGAACGCCACAAAGACGATCCGGGACTGAATGTGGAACACCCACCCCATCACGAACAGCAAGGCCGCGGCCACCACGAAGAACATGGCCACCACCTTGTACTGTCGGCGCAGGTAGGCGTAGGCGCCCTCGCGCACGGCTGCGGCGATCTCGCGCATCTTCTCATCGCCGTCGGGGGCGTTGCGGACCTGGCGGTAAAACAGATACGCGCACAGCAGCGCCACGATGGACGCCGCCGGGGCGATCCACCACGCCAGGGGGATCGCCACGGAGGTCGTGCTCTCCTCCACCTGGGTGGCGCCGGGGGCCGTAGCGGCCTCGCTCGGCTGGGCCGCGGCGACAGCCGCAACGGCCAAGACGGTCCACACACCAAGGATCGCCACCAGAAGCCCCATCCTGCGGCCTGGGCTGGCTTCCATGCTGTTACTCCTTTTTTCCTGAGTGGGAACTGTTGGACTCGCGCATTCGGTGCTCTGACGGTTCGTCGGGTGATGAGCGAACGTTCTGGGGGAAAGCTAGGGTCGAAACGGCTGCCCGGAGGTCCGACCCGCTCCGTTGGGCGGGGCGGAGCGCTGGCGCCGGGGCCTGGCGGTACGGAGATCCGGAGCGTCTGGAGGTCTTCACGCTCAGCGCCCTGGCATGGTGGCCCGCTTGAAGCTCTTGCGGGCACGGCGGCGGCGACGCTCGGAGGGCTTTTCGTAGTAGCTGTTGCGCTTGATGTCCTTGACCAGGCCTTCTTTCTCGCACATCTTCTTGAAGCGCCTGACCATCTGCTGGATCGACTCGTTGCCTCTGGCCTTGACCTTGATCATTCCTGCGACACTCTTCCTTTCCGCCCGGGCGACGGACCCCTCCCGGCTACGACCGCGCGTGTATGATAGGAATTCCCCAGCTCAGTTCAAGCCTTTTCCGCCCCTCGGGAGCATCGGTGTTTCGGTGGAATCCCCCTCCTGACAGAGGGGGCTGATCGGACGCATCCTCTGGGGGAAGCCCCCTGCGGCAGCAGGGGGATAGGTTGGCGATCTCCCGTCCCCCAAAACGCCGATGCTCCCCCGCCCCTCCACCGGGCTAGGGCGCCTTGACCGACGCCGCCCGTGCCCTAGAATCCCACCCAAGGCCTAACCGCACGCAAGCCGGCCCCGGCTGCCAGGATAGACCGACATAACACCCCAGGGAGCTGCCACCGTGTCGCCGCCGACCGAATGCCGCCTGGAGATCCGCGTCCGCTACGCCGAGGTGGACCGGATGGGCGCGCTGCACCACAGCCGCTACTGGGTGTACTTCGAGATGGGGAGGACCGAGTTGCTGCGGGCGGCGGG
>JALHTV010000167.1 GCA_022866005.1 Phycisphaerae bacterium | reverse complement strand
CTGCCGTCGATCACGACCGGCCTGCGCGGGTTGGCGTACGTGGAGGTCGTCGTTCACGGGCCGGCGGCCGACCTGCACAGCGGCGTCCACGGCGGGGCGGTCCGCAACCCCGCCAATGCCCTCGCGGCCCTTGTGGGAGCGCTGCACGACGACCGCGGGCGGGTCACGATTCCCGGCTTCTACGATGATGTCCTGGAAGCCAGCGCCAGTGAGCAGGCCGCCTGGGCGCACTTGCCCTTCGACGAGCGTGAGTACGCCGACTCGCTGGGGGTGGAGGAGCTTACCGGCGGCGAGCAGGATCGCTCGGTGCTCCAGCGCCGCTGGTCCCGCCCCACGCTGGACTGCAACGGCATCGTGGCCGGCTACACCGGGCCGGGCGCGAAGACCATCATCCCCGCGGCCGCGACGGCCAAGCTCTCCATGCGCCTCGTGCCGCACCAGCAGCCCGACGAGGTCGTCGAGGCCCTTCATCGCCACCTGCTGGACCTGTGCCCGCCCGGCGTGGATTTGGAGCTGAAGGTGCTGTCCTCGGCCAGGCCGGTGCTGCTGGCGACCGAGTCATCGGCCATGCACGCCGCCCGAGCGGCGGTGGCCGAGGCGTTCGGGCGCGAGCCTGCGTTCATCCGCTGCGGGGCCTCGGTGCCCGTCACGGAGCTGGTCCAGCGGCTCCTGAAGCTCGACGCGGTGCTGATGGGCTTCGGCCTGCCCAGCGACAACCTGCATAGCCCCAATGAACACCTCCGCCTGGACCAGCTCTGGCGCGGCTCAGTCGCCGCCGCGGCGTTCATGCAGAACCTCGCCCGTGCGTCCGGCAAGGGCGCGTAGCGGGCCGGCGCCGACGGCGGGAGTCCGACCCATGGCCGGGAAGAAGATTCAAGCGACTGCTTACGCCGTGTGGCCCACGGCCTGGGGGCCGATGGGCGCAGCGGCCGGTGCGCGCGGCGTCTGCCGCGTCATCCTGCCGCACTACCCGACCGACCACCTGCGCGAGCTGTTGGCCTGGGAGTTCCCCGGTGCGGTGCAGGACGAGGCGCCCTTTGAGGAGCTGATCGCACTGTCGCGGGACTACTTCAACGCCAAGGTCGCGGACTTCTCGCAGGTCCCCTGCGACCTGCCGCCAGAGGGCAGCTTCGCGGGCAGCGTCCTGCGGGCCTGCCGCGCGATTCCCTACGGCCAGACGCGCAGCTACCACGTCCTGGCCGAGACCGTCGGCCGCAACGACGCCGCCCGGGCGGTCGCGGCGGCCTTGGGCAAGAATCCCACGCCGCTGCTGGTGCCGTGTCACCGCGTGACCTACGCCGATGGGCGGATCGGCGGCTTCAGCGCCGCGGGCGGGGAGGCGCTCAAGCGGCGGGTGCTCGAGTTGGAGCGGTCGGTCGCCGCGCGCGAAAAGGCGCCGGCCCGGCCTTGACACCGCGCCCTAGGTCGGCATAATGGCCCGTCTTGCGATGTGACAAGGAGCGTGACGGTGTACGCGATCATCGAGGACAGCGGCCGACAACTGCGAGTCAGCGAGGGCGACGTGGTCGACGTGGACCTTCGCGGCCTCCCCGAAGGGGTCAAGGAAGTGGCCTTCGACCGCGTGCTGCTGGTCAGCGACCAGGGCAACGTGCAGGTCGGCACGCCGCTGGTGGCGGGTGCGAAGGTCGTGGCCGAGGTGGTGGCCGAGCAGGTCAAGGGCGAGAAGCTCTACGTCTATAAGTTCCGCCGCCGCAAGGGCTACCGGCGCAAGGTCGGGCATCGCCAGAAGTACCTTCGCGTCCGCGTGACCAAGATCGTCACCTGAGCATTTTCGATAACCCCCGCGCATGACGGACGGCACAGGCCCTGGACCTGTGCCGTCTTGGTCTACCGGCTACTTGTCGCCGATCAGTTCCGCCAGTCTGCGCTGCAACGCCCCCGGCCCCTCGGCCAGGAAGGCCTTCAACATCTCCCGCGTGCATAGCTGGCGCAGCACGTCGCGTCGGCGGGCGGGGTCGGCGACCTTCTGTTGGAGCGTCCGGCGCAGATCGCCCACGGCCTGGGCGAACCGCCCGATCCCCTGCGGCAGGGGCTGGCCGATCCAATCCCGGATGCATGCCGCCAGCACCGGCGCGACCCCGCCGGTTGCCACCGCCACCACGACGTCTCCGTCGCTCCAGACGGCCGGGAGGAAGAAGTCGCAGTCCGCGGGGCTGTCGGCCACGTTGACCAGCGCCCCGGCTGACCGAGCGTCGGCGGCGATGCGGCGGTTGAGCGCGGCGTCGTCGGTGCAGGCAAAGACCAGAAACGCCCCCTCCAGCAACCCCGGCTGATAGGCTTGGCGGATCACGGTCAACCCGTCGATGCGGTCGGCGGCCGGTTCGGCGTCGGCGTCCACCAGAAACACCTGCCCCTGTGCCTCAGCCGCCGCGCGGGCCTTGCGCCGGCCCACGCGCCCGCCGCCCACCACGACCACGCGGCGGCCGCGGATGTTCAGTGAGATCGGGAAGGTCTTCATGGCGTCACGCCCGCGGCCTGGGCCTGGGCGATGGCCTCCAGCATGGCCCGGGCCTTGTCCAGCGTCTCGCGGTACTCGGCCGGGGGCTGAGAGTCGGCCACGATGCCCCCGCCGACCTGCACCAGCGCCCGAGAGCCGTCGCAGACGATGGTGCGGATGGCGATGTTCCACTCGGCGTTGCCGTTGGCGGCGACGATGCCCACGCAGCCCGTATAGATGCCGCGCGCCAGGCCCTCCAGCTCGTCGATGATCTCCATCGCGCGGATCTTGGGCGCGCCGGTGATCGAGCCGCCCGGGAAGGTCGCCCGCAGCAGCTCCGCCGGCCCGACACCCTCCCGCAGGTGGCCGATGACCGTGCCCACCAGGTGAAAGACCGTCGGGTGCGTCTCCAGCGTCCGCGGCTCGGTCACGCGGATGCTGCCGAAGCGGCACACCCGCCCCAGGTCGTTCCGCAGCAGGTCGATGATCATGGCGAGTTCGGCGTTGTCCTTGGGGCTGGCCAAGAGGTCCGCCGCCGCGGCGCGGTCCGCCTCCGCCTGGCCGGTGCGGGGGCGCGTGCCCTTGATGGGCCGCGTGGTCACGTGCCCGTCGCGCAGGCGCAGGAACAGCTCCGGTGAGCTGGAGACGATTGCGCACGGGCGCTGGGCGCAGGGGAATTGCAGGTAGGCGGAGTACCAGGCCGGGTTGCGCCGCCGCAGGGCGCGGTAGACCTCCAGCGCCGGCGGGCAAGGCTGCACCACGAGTCGCTGCGAGAGGTTCACCTGGAAGATGTCGCCCGCGGCGATGTAGTCGATGGCCCGCGCGACGGCCTGCTCGTAGCGCCCGCGCGTGAAATTCGAGCGGGTGGGGGCCTTCGGTAGCGCGACCGGGTCGGCGCCCTCGGGGGGCAGGCGGTCGTCGCAGGAGGGGCGGCCGGCCGCCAGCCGCGCCGCATCCAAGAGCGCCGAGGCGGCGTGGCCGGCGCCGGTGGGCGGATCGTCAAACAGCAGCTCCGCCAGATGCCAGGCGTGCTCCAGCGCATCGTAGATGGCCAGGGAGTCAAAGAAGCCCAACCGCAGATCGTCGAGCGGACCGTCCCGCCGCGCCCGGCCGGGGAGCCGCTCGATGTGCCTCCCCAGCTCATAGCCCAGGTAGCCGATCCAGCCGGGGACGTACGGGCAGCCGTGCGGGCCGGGAGCAACTTCGACGGCGGCGAAGGCCTCGCGCAGCGCCGCCCATAAGGCATCGTCGCCCTCCGCCCACACGCCCCCGCGGGCGTTGCGGAGGCGCCCGTCGCGCAGGGTCAGGACCTCCAGCGGCGAGCAAGCGAGGATCGAGTACCGCCCGAACCGCTCGTGCACGGCGGTGGACTCCAGCAGCGCCACGTCCTCCTGGCCCGCCATCGCCTCCAGAAGGTCCATGGGGCCGGCCTGGAGGTCCAGCCTCCGCCAGGCAACTCGTGCGGTCAGCGGTCTGTCGGCGGGGAGCATGCTACTTCTCCACGGGCGCCGCGGGCAGGGCGTAGATCGTGACCAGCGGCCAGGGCGCCGGTGCGGTGGTCGGCTCGCTGGGGGCCGTCGCCGGCGCCGAGGCCGGGGCCGTCGCCGGCGGCAGTTCGATCTCCTCCGCGCGCGTCATCCCCACGGCCTCCAGCTCGCGGATGATCGGCAGGCTCGGGGCCTCGCCGGTCCGGGCCCGCTCCAGAAGCTCGCTGCTGAGCGAGGCCGGGAAACCATACGTCAGCGCCAGGCGCTGGATCTCGTACCAATCGAACCACAGGTGCGTGATGCCCTCACCTCGCAGGCGCGCGACGATCTCCCTCGCGCCCAGGCCCGCACGGATGAGCTCGTCGAGTTTCTGGGCGTTGAAGACCGTCGCGTAGGCCGTGTTGGCCGGGAAGTAGAAGACCTTGGCATCGCCCACCAGCAGCACCCGCGAGGAGGGCGGCAACTGCTGGGCGTGCCTCCACGGCAGGCCGTAGGTGGCGACGTCCTGTCCGGAGACCCCGTGCAAGGGTGGCGGGGGGTTGCCGGGTGAGTCGCCTACGGGTGGCGCGCCCGCTTGATTGTAGACGCCGTAGCAGACCAGCAGGTTGATGACGACCGTGGCGAAGAATCCCCCGATGGCCGGCGCCATGCCCCAGGGCCCATACGAGGGGCGGATGGCGCCCCTGCGGAACGGGTTGGTCTGCACGGCCCCTAGCTGGGCGAGCATCCCCCCACCCAGCAGGGCCATCGGGACCAGCGCCGGGGCGGCGAACCGCGGCGGCATGCCGCGCGTGAAGGCGCCCCAGACGCCCAACTGCATCACCAGCACCGCCGCCAGCGCCCCGTCCCACGGATCGACGCCCCGCGTGGTGGCGATCAGCACGCAGATGGCCAGCGCCGCCACGACCTTGCTCAGCGGCCCGAACCACTGCGAGAGCACGAAGTTCCCGTAGAACATCTCTACCGGCGTCGGCTGGGGAGGCATCTGGTAGCCCGCCGGGGTCGGCACGGGAGGCTTGAAATCCACTCCGTGCCCGTCGATCCATCGCTGCTGGCACTCGGCGGGCCAGAAATTCGGCCGCCCGAAGAGCTGGCTGCCCAGCGGGAACACCGGATTGCCCGCCGCCAGACCGTTGCGCACCAGCCAGGGCGCAAAGGCCAGCGCAGCCGCCAGCAGTGCCACCGCCCCATGGCCCCACAGCGCGGGACGGCGCGCGAAGATCGGATAGACAAGCATCACCACGGCCAGCGGCCCCAGGACGAAGCCCACCGAGAGGTACTTGACCGCGCAGGCCCCGCCCATCATCGCCCCGAGCGCGACGGCCCAGCCGAGCTGGCGCGAGTGAAGCCACTGTCTCAGCCACAGCAGCGCCACGGCCAGATACGCCACCTGCGCTAGCTCCACCATGGCCATCCAGCTCAGGTAGACCGCCATGGGTGTGGTCACCAGCAGCGCCGCAGAGAACCGC
Source organism: Phycisphaerae bacterium (assembly GCA_022866005.1). Classification (GTDB taxonomy): domain Bacteria; phylum Planctomycetota; class Phycisphaerae; order SM23-33; family SM23-33; genus JALHTV01. The sequence goes on along the minus strand of JALHTV010000167.1, from coordinate 2,760 downwards.
GCGCGGGTGTCGGCGTCGCGCCGCAGCGCGCCAAACACCGCCACCGCCGCCAGCACGCCGAAGGCCCCGTGGATCATCTTGGCGGCGTACATGCCCTCGTACGCCCCGCCGCGAAGGCACATGCACAGCAGGTACAGCATCTCCACGCCCAGGGGATAGTGGCTGTAGACGTTGCAGTCCAGCGTGCGGACGTGCTGGTCCAGGGTGTACTGGCGGGGCAGTTGCAGGTGGTACTCCAGGACGTCGTAGTCGTCGGCGAACGAGGAGATGAACCCCGGCGGCAGCATGGCCCCTGCGATCCACAGGCCCACTGCCATCGCGACCAGGACCCACACCAGCGCCCGGCCATCCAGCGCGGCGGGCCAATGCCAGCCTTCCACGCGCGTGCGTCCCTGCCAGGCGGCTAGCGCTACCCCGGCAGCGACCACCGGCCACCACACCCAGCCGGTCAGCAAGCCGGTCGTCAGCGAGCCGACCAGCAACATGGCCGTCGACAGCATCCACAGGCCCCCAAGGGCCGCGGTCACCGCGCACAGGGCGGTCGACGCACCGCCGGCGAGGCGCTTGACCAGCGGGTAGGCCCATCCGCCGGCGGCGATGACGATCAGGGCCGCCATGCCGCCTTCGGTGAGGGCGGTAATCAGCGCGCGAAGCACAGCCGGCGGCGTGCGGACGGTGGCCAGCAGCACGGCCGCACCCGCCAGCACCACGGCCACGACGAGCGCCGCGGTCGGCAGGGTTCCGCCCTGTGCGTCCTGTGAGGTCACGGGGCCTGGCCGCCTGTGTCGATGAACTGGGTTTGATAGAGGTTGCGGTACAGCTCGCAGCGGCCCAGCAGCTCTCCGTGCGTGCCGCTGTCGATGATCGCCCCGGCGTTCATCACCACGATGTGGTCAGCCGCCAGGACCGTGGCGAAGCGATGGGCGACCAGCAGTGTGGTGCGTCCCTTGGCGAACTCGGCCAGGGCCTGGTGGATGCGGTTTTCGGATTCCGCGTCGACTTGGCTCATGGCCTCGTCGAAGATCAGGATGGCCGGATCGCGCAGGATGGCGCGGGCGATGGAGATCCGCTGCTTCTGCCCGCCCGACAGCGTCGCGCCGTGCTCGCCGACCATGGTGTCATAGCCGTCGGGGAGCTGGCGGACGAACTCGTCGACGAAGGCCCTGGCCGCCGCGGCCAGCACCTCCTCGCGCCGCGCCCGGCGCTTGCCGTAGGCGATGTTCTCGCCGATGGTGGCGTGGAACATGACCGTGTCCTGCGTGACCAGGCCGATCTGGCTCCGCAGCGATTTGAGCGACACGCCGGCGATGTCTACCCCGTCGATGAGCACCTGACCGGACGCGGGCGTCAGCAATCGCGGCACCAGGCTGACCAGCGTGGTCTTGCCGCTGCCGTTGGGGCCGACGATGGCCACGGTCTGCCCGGCCCGGATGTGGAAGTCGGCGTGCTTGACCGCGTCCTCGGCGGCCGAGGGGTAGCGGAAGCTCACGTTGCGGAACTCGATGCTCTGGCGGTGCCGCGCCAGGGCCGGGGCATCGACCACGTGCGGCTCGTGCGGGATGTCGCGCAGTTCGAAGATCCGCTGGGCCGCGGCCTCGGCCTCCTGAAAGCGCATCGACACCTTGGCCAGCTTGCGGACCGGATCGAACATGGCAAACAAGGCCACCATCCACGTGAGGAACTGGTCGCGGTCCATGCGGTAGAAGAAGTCACCCAACCCCAGGCCCACGAACACCAGGTACCCCGCCGCAGCCGCTGCAAGCATCCCCGCGACCATGCCCATCGCCTCCACGGTCGGGCCGCCCGCGGCGTCCAGACGCTCCATGCGGCGCTGCTGCTTCAGCAAGGCGCGGTTCACGCGGAAGAACCGCAGCCGCTCGGCGGCCTCCATCGTGTAGGCCTTGACCACGCGGATGCCCTGGAGCGTCTCGCCCAGCACCGCCAGCATGCTGCTCCAGCTCTCCAGCGACCGTCGCGACGCCCGGTGCATCTTCTTGCCGAACTTGCGGATCAGCAGGAATGCCGGCGGCCCGCTCACCAACGCCATCAGCGTCAGCGGCCAGGACATCGTCAGCGCCAGCACGAGCGACCCGATCGCCTTGGCCGGCTCCACCAGCGTCTTGCCCAGCAACGTGTTCTGCCCGCGGGCCAGGACGTTGGTGTCCTGGATGAACCGGCTGGTGGCGTCGCTGACGCCCTTTTCGGAGAAGAACGTCGTCGGCAGGCGGAGGACCGTGTCGTAGTTCTCGCACCGCAGGTCCATGATGCCCTGCCAGATGGCCGTGCCGATGAGATACTCCTGGATGAAGGTGAACGTGGCTCGGATGATCGTCAGCACCAGCACCACGCCCAGCAGCCACTGGAACAGCGGCAGCCGCTCGGCCTGGTCGTGGGGCTCGGGGATTCGCCCGAAAAGGTCTCGCAAGGCCCCGTAGGCGGCGGGCGGCGGGGGCAGGGTGACCTGGACGCTCGTGACCTGCTGGGTGAGCTGGTCGTAAATGCCCAGCACCACCGGCTGGTCGGTGGGGGCGAAGGCGATCGTCCGCGCCAGATTGGTCTCGCCCGGCGCGGCCGAGGTCGCCGTCGGAGGCGAGGCGCCCGCCTTGGCGGCGAGGCCCACGATCCACTGTCGCGTCTTCAGCCCGGCCCGGGCAGCCGGCTTGCCGTCTTCCACGTGCACAATCTGCACGGCCACCTGGGGCGCGGCCCCTGGGACCCGCACCGTGCTCTGAAGCGATGAGATGCCCAGGCGCTTGTCCG
>JALHTV010000166.1 GCA_022866005.1 Phycisphaerae bacterium | reverse complement strand
CGAGCCGCCGCCGCCCGAGCCGACCGCCGAGGCCCAGGAGGAGTCCGGTGGCGAGGAAGACGCCTCCGACCAGGACCCGGCCTGACGGCGCCCCGCCGCGGCGCCGCCCCAGGCCACTGCACAAGGGATCAGGACATGGCAAGCTACAACAAGGTCATTCTGGTGGGCAACCTGACGCGCGATCCGCAGATGAGCTACCTGCCGTCGCAGATGGCGGTGGTCGAGTTCGGCCTGGCGGTCAACCGCCGGTGGCGTGGCCAGGACGGTCAGCAGCGCGAAGAGACCTGCTTTGTCGACTGCCGGGCCTACGGCAAGCCGGCCGAGACGATCAACCAATACCTGGCCAAGGGCAAAAGCGTGCTGGTGGAAGGACGGCTTCATCTCGATACCTGGGAGGGCAAGGACGGCACCAAGCGCAGCAAGCACCGCGTGGTGGTCGAGCGGTTCCAGTTCCTGGGCGCCCCGACGGGCCCTCGGCCGGCCGCCGCCCCCCGGGCCCCGGTGGCCGACCAGATCCCCCAAGACGAGGTGACCGAGCCGCCCCCGCCACCAGAGGAAGGCGGAGACGACATCCCGTTCTAGAAGTCTAGACTTAGGGCCTCTGCCGTCCGCGGCCGATGGGGCCGTGGCGGTTTTCAGCAAAGGAACGTAGACCCATGCCAAGAATGAAGTTCAGGCGATCCCGGCCCGTGGCCTCCAAGCGCCGCAAGAAGGCCCGCATCCGCGAGCCGGCCAAGTGCCGCTTCTGCCGGGCCAAGGTCAAGGAAGTGGACTACAAAGACGTTGCCGGGCTGACCAGGCTGACCACCCAGCAGGGCAAGCTGTATTCCCGTAAGCGCAGCGGGAATTGCGCCGGCCATCAGCGGTCCTTCAAGCGGGCTGTCAAGCGCGCCCGATTCCTGGCGCTGATGCCCTACGTCGGCTGAGCCGGGCGCCCGTAACCCCCGCGGAGAACTACGCATGAAAGTGCTGCTTCGCAGAAACGTGCCCAGACTGGGCAGGATCGGCCAGGTCGTGGACGTTCGGGCCGGTTATGCCCGCAACTATTTGCTGCCCCAGCGATTGGCCGTCGAGCCCACAGCAGGCAACGTCAAGGTCGTCGAGGCCGAAAAGGAACGCTACCTCCAGGAACTGGCGGCCATGCGGTCCGAGCTGGAGGCCAAGGCCCAGTCTATCCGCGGCAAGGAAGTCACCATCGCGGGCCGGGCCAACGAGGAAGGCCGCCTGTACGGCTCGGTCGGCCCGGCCCAGATCGTCGCGGCCTTGGCCGAGCAAGGCATCTTCATCGAGCTCGAGAACATCGTCCTTGACTCCCCGATTCGCCAACTGGATAAATATGACGTCGAGTTGCTGTTTGGAGAGGACATCAAGAGCATGATCCACGTCTGGGTCGTGCCGGTTCGAGATGAGGGCGAACAGCCGTCCGCCGAATCTCCCGGGCTGGCCGATTCGACGGAACCCGCCGCCGAATAACCTGCGGTGGGAAGGCCGCGCGGACGGGCAGCGAGAGCGCCCTCCCGCGCGGCAGCAGCCAAGGAGGGCGAATGACCACGGCGAAGGCATCCAACGTCGGTGAGTACGCCTCGACTGTGGGCGCGCCTGCGGCCGCCGGCGTTCAGCGCGTCCCGCCCCAATCCATCGAGGCCGAGGCCGCCGTCTTAGGCTCGATGATCCTGCATGCCCCCTGCATCGACCTCCTCGTGCAGGTCACCCGGGCCGAGCACTTCTACCGTCCGGCCCATCAGGCGATCTATCAGGTGCTGGTGGAGATGCGCCAGGCCGGCACACCCATCGACCTGGTGCTGGTCAGGGACGAGTTGGACCGCCGCAGGCAACTGGAGGCCATCGGCGGCGTGGAGTACCTGGTCGCCCTGGCCGAGGGCGTGCCCAGCTCGGCCAACGCCCAGTACTACGCCCAGATCGTCCGCAACAAAGCCATGCTGCGGGACCTGATCGTGGCCGGGACCGAGATGGTCCAGGAGGCCTACGAGGCCACCGACGACGCCCCCGAGGTCGTCGACCGGGCCGAGAATTGCGTCTTCCAGATCGCCAGCCAGCAAGTCGGGCAAGAGGCCGTCTCGCTGAAGGGGCTGCTCGCCAAGACCTTCGAGACCCTCCAGGAGCACGACGGGAGGATGATCACCGGCCTGGCCAGCGGCTACCATCCTCTCGATGAGCTGACCAGCGGCTTCCAGAAGGGGGAGATGATCATCGTGGCCGCCCGACCCTCGATGGGCAAGACCAGCCTGCTGCTGAACATCGCCGAGCACCTGGCCGTGGTGGACAAGATGCCGGTGGCGATCTTTTCAGTGGAGACGTCCAAGGAGCAACTCGCCCAGCGGCTGCTCGGCAGCTACGCCCGTTACGACCTGCGGCAGATGCGGCGGGGGATGATCTCGGCCGAGGACTGGACCAAGCTGCAACTGGCCGCCGGGGACCTGGAGCAGGCGCCGATCTTCATCGACGACTCCCCGCTGCTGACGGTGCTTCAGCTCCGCGCCAAGGCCCGCCGCCTCAAGGTCGCTCACGACATCCAGGCCGTCTTCGTGGACTACCTGCAACTGATGACCTATAGCGGGCGGGCCGACAGCCGCCAGGAGCAGATCACCGAAATCTCCCGCGGGATCAAGGCCCTCGCGCGCGAGCTGAAGATTCCGGTCCTCTGTGCCGCCCAGCTCAACCGCGGGCCGGCCGACCGGCCCACCCACCGGCCCCGCATGAGCGACCTGCGGGAAAGCGGCTCCATCGAGCAGGACGCCGATGTCGTATCGTTGCTCCACTGCGAGGATTACTATCACCTGGGCGAAGACGACTACACGCCCAACAACATCACGGAACTGATCGTGGCCAAGCAGCGCAATGGACCGACGGGCGTCGTGAAACTGGCCTTTCTGAAGCACTGCACCCGTTTTGAGACCGCCGCGGCCGAAAGCTTCCCGTCCGACGGGGCGTTCTAAGCCTCCCCGGGGCGTCCGGCCGCCTGCATTTTTTTGGGGGTGAAAGGGATTTGACATTGCCCAGGGGGGAGAGTATCGTCCGGCCCAATGTCGTCGCGCCCGATGGGGCAAGCGGCATATGGCAGGGTCATTTCAGGTGGGAGCGAACGTGAGCGGAAATAAGCGAGGTGTCTCGAGTATCGGTGCCGTTGTGATGGCGATCTCCCTGCTGGCCTCCGCCGCCGACCGGGTGACGGTTTCAGAAGTGCGCGTGGAGGGCAACCGGCGGCTCTCGGAGGCGGCGGTGCTCTCTCACGTCAAGACGCGCGCCGGTGCGCCGTATGACGAGTCGGTGGTCAAGGCCGACGAGCAGCGGCTGCTGGAGACGGGGCAGTTCACCAGCGTGGTGGTCACCCGGACGCTCACCGACGACGGGGTGATCGCCACCTTGGTGAATAGCCGCGTCTCCATCAAGCGCTTGCGCGACTCCTCGACGGCGACGGTGTTATAAACCTGCTCGGGGAAGAATCGCATCTCGCGGCGGATGATGCGGTCTTGTGTGACCGTGTTGCCGCGGACCAGGACCCGCCCCACGACGTAAGGCTCGTTCTCGGTGATGTCATACACCACGTTGACCACAGCCGCGGCCCCGGGGCCCTCGGGGGTCGGGAACTGCCGGCTGGCCCCGACGGCGGCGTAGAGGTAGCCCACCTCCCCGTAGGCGTCGTGGAGGACCTTGACGTCGCGCTGGAGGCCCTGGATGGTGAAGTATTCTCCGCTCTGCATGTCCAGCCGCGCGACGAGGTCCTCGTCGCTGAAGACCTTGTTGCCGTTCAGGATGATCCGGCCGATCTGGTAGCGCGAGCCCTGGGCGATGACGAACGTCAGCACCGCGTGGGTCTTGTCGTCAGACAGCTCCAGCCGGCGGGAGACCTCGGCGTCCAGGAATCCGTCGGCCGCGTACAGGTTGCGCAGCGCGATCACGTCGCGCTGG
>JALHTV010000165.1 GCA_022866005.1 Phycisphaerae bacterium | reverse complement strand
GGTCACACAAGACCGCATCATCCGCCGCGAGATGCGATTCTTCCCCGAGCAGGTTTATAACACCGTCGCCGTCGAGGAGTCGCGCAAGCGCTTGATGGAGACGCGGCTATTCACCAAGGTGGCGATCACCCCGGAGGGCACCGCGCCCGGCGTTCGCGACGTGGCGGTGGTGGTGGAGGAGGGCGACACGGCCCAGATTCTCCTGGGCGTCGGCGTGAACACCAACAGCGGGCTGGTGGGCAACATTACGTACATCGAGCGGAACTTCGACATCCTGGGTTGGCCCGGCCGGGCGCGTCCGCCTGGCAGCCCGCCCTTCAAAGGCGCCGGCCAGAGGCTGACGATCTCCGTCGAGCCTGGGGTGGAGATGAGCGAGGCTTACGTCGACTGGTTCGAGCCGCGCCTGGGTGACTCGCACCTCTCGCTGGGCCAGCGGGTCTTCTTCTTCGACCGCGAGCGCGAGAGCTACGACGAGCAGCGCGGGGGCTACATGGCCAGCGTCGGGCGCCGCTTCCCCAACCGCTGGTACGTGGAGCTGTCCGGCCGGCTGGAGAATGTCAACGTCGACGATCTGGAGAGCGACGCCCCGCCGGAGGTCGTCCAAGACGAGGGCGACAACTTCCTGGCCGGGCCCAAGCTGACGTTCACCCGCGACCGCACCGACAGCCGCTGGATGCCCACCACCGGGGACCGCTTCCAGGCCAGCTACGAGCAGATGGCCGGCGACCACTCGTTCGGCGAGGCCGTGGTGGACTATCGCTGCTACCGCACCGTCTGGGTGGACGCCTTGGACCGCAAGCACATCGTGGCCGGGCGCATGACCATGGGGAACCTCTTCGGTGACGCGCCGGTGTTCGAACGGTTCTACGGCGGCGGGATCGGTTCGGTCCGCGGCTTTGACTATCGCGGCATCAGCCCGCGCAGCGCCGGCACCGATGAGCGGATTGGCGGTGACTTCCTGATGCTGGCCGGGGCGGAATACACCTTCCCCCTGGTGGGGGACATGCTCCGCGGCGTGGTGTTCCTCGACACCGGCACCGTCGAGGAGGACTTCGGGGTCAGCGCCTATCGCGCCGCGGCAGGCTTCGGCGTGCGGTGGGTGGTTCCGCTGCTGGGGCAGGTGCCCATGAGCTTCGACTTCGGCTTCCCGATCAGCAAGGACAGCGAAGACGACACGCAGATCTTCAGCTTCAGCGTCGGCTGGACGTACTGACGGTCGAACGAGGCGCGACCCAGATCATCTGCACACCCGACCCCTCTGAGACTGGCGAGGAGAACCATGAGAAAGGCACAGGCCTACGTACTATTGACCGCCGTCTGCCTGACGGTGGGACTCGTGTTCCTGACGCACTTGCGGGCGCAGGCTCCGGCCGCGCCCCCCGCCCGCGAGGCGCGCGCGGCCGTCTGCGACATGCAGATCCTCTTCACCGAGTACACCCGGGCCAAGGACCTGCTGGCCCAGCTCAACGAGAAGCGCCAGGCCCTGGCGGCCGAGGACGAGCAGCGCAGCAAGGCCATCGACGCCCTCCAGGCGGAGCTGAACGGGCTGAAACCGGACAGCGCCGAGTACGAGGCTCGGCGGGCCCAGGCCGAGCGCCAGCAGATCGACCGCGCGGTGGCCATGCAATATGCCGAGTCGGACCTGCGCCGCCAGCACCGCCTGTTGACCATGGACATGTACGCGGAGATCAGCAAGGTCGTGGCCGCCGTGGCGCAGGAACGGGGCTTTAACCTCGTGTTCTACCGCGACGGCGCCCTGGTGGACACCGACGAGACGCTGGAACTCCTGGCCCAGATCCGCAGCCGCAAGCTGCTCTACAGCGACAACAGCCTGGACATCACCTCCGATGTGCTGACCCGGCTCAACGCCGCCTATCGCGGCGGCACGCCCTAGCCGCCGACCCGCCCCCGGTGGACCTTGCCCAGGCCGAGACGGGCTTCTATGATATGACGGATTGGCCTATGGGTGACCGCGCAGCAACAGTCCAGAGCATCGCCGACTTGGTCGGCGGGCGCGTGGAGGGCGACGGCGCCGTCGAGATCCGCGGGCTGGCCTCGCTGGAGACGGCCGAGGCCGGCGAGCTGACCTTCGCCGCCGACGCCAAGCACCTCGCGCGCCTGTCCGACAGCCGCGCCTCGGCGGCGCTGGTCGCGGCCGAGGCGACCGTCTCGGCGCCTATGCCGCTGATCCGCGTGGACCACGTTCCGGCAGCGGTGGCCAGGTTGTTGGCCCACTGGGCGCCGCCGGCCGACCACCCGCCGGTCGGCGTGCACCCCTCGGCCGTGATCGCCGCCGACGCCCAGGTGTCGGACACCGCGGCCGTCGGTGTGGGCGTGACCCTCGGGTTGCGGGCCAGGATCGGCGCCGGCAGCGTCCTGCGGGCGCGGGTGGCTGTGGGGTGCGACGCGGTCGTGGGGCGCGATTGTCTGCTGGCTGAGGGCGTGGTGATCGGCGCCCGCTGCATCCTGGGCAACCGCGTGATCATCGGGCCGGGCAGCGTCATCGGCTGGGACGGATTTGGCTACTACTTCGCCCAAGGCCGGCACCACAAGATTCCCCACATCGGCCATGTGGAGATCGGCGACGATGTGGAGATCGGCGCGTGCACGTGCGTGGACCGGGCCAAGTTCGGCGCCACGCGGATCGGGGAGGGGACGAAGATCGACAATCTCGTGCAGATCGCCCACAATGTGCAGATCGGACGGCACTGCATCGTGGCGGCCCAGGTGGGCGTGGCGGGCAGCGCGCGGCTGGGTAACGGTGTGGTGCTCATGGGGCACGTCGGCGTGCGGGATAACATCACCGTGGGCGACGGCGTGACCTGCGCGGCCTACGCCGCCATCGCCGGTGACGTCGAAAGCAAACAGACCATCGCGGGCATCCCCGCGCGGGACGCTCGCGAGGCGCTGCGGATCATCCAGGCCTGGCCGAAGCTGCCGGACCTGCTGAAGCGCGTCCGGGAACTGGAATCGAGGATGGGTGGCCTTGAGTCGCCAAAGGACCATTAAATCGCCCGTCACCTTGACGGGGCGCGGTCTGTTCAGCGGCCTGCCCTGCCGGTTGCAGTTCTTCCCTGCACCGGCGGATTCCGGAGTGGTGTTCCAGCGCGCCGGGGAAGATGGGCCGGTGGCCATCCCCGTCAGCGTCTCCAAGGTGGCCCAGCGTCCCCACCGCACCTCGCTGAGCAACGGCACGGCCAGCGTGGAGACGGTCGAGCACGTCTTGGCGGCGGTGAAGGGGATGGAGATCGACAACCTGCTCATCGAGGTCAGCGCCGAAGAGATCCCCTCCGCCAACGGGTCGGCGCTGCCCTTTGCCGAGGCGCTCCGCCAGGCCGGTATCGTGGAGCAGGACCGCCTGCGCCAGGTGCACGTGATCGACCAGGCTATCTCGGTCAGCGAGGGTGAGGCGTTGCTGGCGGCCCTGCCGGGACCGACGGATTGCCTGGACATCCTGTTCGATCTGGACTACCCGTCGGTGCCCAGCATCGGGCGGCAGGTGTTCAGCTTCCGCCTGGGCAAGGACGATTTCCTCACGCAGCTTGCTCCCGCGCGCACGTTTGCTTTGGAGCAGGAGGCCCGTCAGCTTCAGGAGCAGGGGTTGTGCACGCACTTGACGCTGAAGGACATCCTGGTGATGGACGCCTCCGGGCCCCTCGAGAACACCCTGCGCTTCCCCGATGAATGCGTCCGCCACAAGGTCTGCGATCTCATCGGCGACCTGGCGCTGCTGGGCAGGCCGGTCTGCGGACGAATTGTCGCCTACCGCAGCGGGCACGACCTCAACCACGCCCTGGTGCGCAAGCTGGCCGCGGCCTTTGCCGCGCCCGGCCGGGCCATCAGCACCATCGGGGAGCCGGTGATGGACGTCCGGCGGATCATGCGCGTCCTGCCGCACCGGTATCCCTTCCTGATGGTCGACCGCATCATTCAGATCGACGGCGACCAGCGGGCGGTGGGTGTCAAGAACGTCTCCATCAACGAACCGTTCTTCCAGGGCCACTGGCCCGGGCAGCCGGTCATGCCCGGGGTGATGATCGTGGAGGCGATGGCGCAGCTTTCGGGGGTCCTGCTTAGCCGGCGGCTGGAGCACACCGGCAAGATCGCCGTCCTGCTGAGCCTGGACCGTGTGAAGATGCGACGGCTGGTCCGCCCCGGGGACCAGCTCATCCTGGAGGCCGAGGCCATTCGCGTCCACGCCCGCACCGGGCACTGTCGCTGCCGGGCGCTGGTGGGGGACGAAGTCGCGGCCGAGGCCGACATCAAGTTCATGCTGGTGGACGCCGAACCGGCCTGACGGGGCAGGCCCAGAGGATGGGTGATGCCAGAGATTTCCCGCCATGCCATGGTGGACCGCGCGGCCCGGCTGGCCGACGACGCTCGCATCGGCCCGGTCGCGCAGGTCGGGCCGGGCGTGCAGTTGGGGCCCGGCTGCGTCATCGACGCCAGTGCCACCGTCATCGGCCGGACGAGCCTGGGGGCCAAGTGCCACGTGTTTCCGCACGCCATCGTCGGCCTGCCTGAAGATAGCGGCCGGGAAGGCCAGTGCCTCATGGGCCAGGCCAACCTCATCCGCGAACATGCGACGGTCTGCGGCGGCGTCGAGCGGCCTACCGTCCTGGGCGACGACAACCTGATCATGATCGGTTGCCGCATCGGAGCGGGCGCCAGATTGGGCAGCCACTGCATCCTGAGCAACTACACGCAGGTGGACGGCGGCGCGACGGTGGAAGACTACGTCGGCACGAGCGCCTTTACGTTCGTCGCCTCGGGGGCGGTCGTAGGCACCTACACCTACGTGGTGGGCTTCACGGGCATCGACGCTGCGGCCCCGCCGTACGCGATGGTGCAGGGCTACCCGTTCCGCGTGCGCGGCGTCAACAGCGAAAAGCTCCGCCGCTGCGGCTTCGGGGATGAAGACGTCCGGGCGCTGAAGGACGCCTTCCGCGAGGTGTTCAACCACACCGGCGCGCGGGTGGACGAGGCGGCGGTGGAGCGCCTGGCGGGGCAAGCGAACCTCAACAGCCACGTCCGGCGGCTGGTCGAGGCGCTCCGCGCGCATCTGGGCGGGAGGGGGCGGGCATGAGCGAGGTGGAGGTCCTTTGCGAGATTGCCCCTTCGGCCCGCGTGGCCGCCGAAGCGGAGGTCGGGCCGTACTGCGTCGTCGGGCCGGAGGTGACGATCGGGCCGGGCACGGTGCTCACGCAGCGCGTGACGGTCGTGGGGCGAACCACGCTCGGCTCGGGCAACGTCGTGGCCGAGGGCTGCGTGCTGGGCACCATCCCCCAGGACCTCAAGTACGCCGGCGGCCCCACGTTGCTGGTCATCGGCCACCGCAACCGCTTCGGCCCGCGCGTCACGGCCCACATCGGCACCGAGGTCGGCGGCGGCGTGACCCGCATCGGCGACGACAACGTCCTCCGCGACGGGTGCCACGTCGCCCACGACTGCTACATCGACGATCGCGCAACCCTGGGACACCACGTGTTGCTCGCGGGGCACGTGCTCGTGGAGACCGGGGCGGTGATCGAACACGGGGCGGGGGCCCATCACTTCGTCACCATCGGCCGCTACGCCCGCGTCGCCCCGCGCACCCCGATCCGCCGCGACGTACCGCCGTTCACGGAGTTCTACAGCGACGACCCTGAGCAGGTGCCTCCGGCGGTGCGCGGGGTGCACTACGCCGGGGTCCGTGCGGCGGCCTTGGCGGCGCCGGAGGAGTCGGAGCTGCTGCGGGTGCTGGGGGAGCTGTTCGACGACGAGTCGGCGCTTCAGACCAAGATCGAACAGCTCGAGAAGATGGGCGTGGAAGGCGCCGCGGCCGAGCTGTGCGGGTTCGTTCATCGCAGCCTCCAGGGTATCTACGGGCGCTACCGCGAGTGCTTCCGCGGCCAGGCCCCCCCCGAGGCGGCCCAGTACCTTACCCCCGAGCAGCACTCCGCGATTCGGAGGCCCGTGCCATGAGCGTTCGCCTGGCCGTCGTGGGCTGCGGGCGGATGGGCAAGCTTCACGCCCGCGTGCTGAGCGAGCTGGACGGTGCGGAGCTCGCCTGTGTGGTAGACATCAACCCCGCGGCCGCCGCGGCGCTGGCCCGGCAGTACCGCTGCGTGGGACTGACCGACCCCGCCGCCGCCGTGGAGAAGGTCGACGGGGCCATCATCGCGACTCCCACGCTGTGCCACGTGGAGGCCGCCCGGCCCTTCGTGGCGGCGGGCAAGCACGTGCTCGTCGAGAAACCCTACACGCACGATGCGGCGGCCGGGGCGGAGCTGATCGACCTGGCCGGCCGGACCGGCGCCGGCGTCCAGGTCGGTCACACCGAGCGGTTCAACCCGGTGGTCCTGGCCATGCAGACCCACGCGATTGCCCCCAAGTTCATCGAGGCCCACCGCATCAGTCCCTTCACGTTCCGCTCGGCCGACGTGGGCGTCGTGCTCGACATGATGATCCACGACATCGACCTGGTGCTCATGATGGTCCGTGGCCAGGTGCGGCAGTTGCACGCCGTCGGGGTCAACGTCATCGGCTCGCACGAGGACATCGCCAACGCGCGGCTCATCTTCGACAACGGCTGCGTGGCCAACCTCACCGCCAGCCGCCTGGCCATCAAGACCGAGCGGAAGATGCGCGTCTTCAGCGAGCATGCCTACCTGTCGGTGGACTATGGCAAGAAGACGGGCATCGTCGTCACCAAGCGCGCCAACCTGGACCTGATCCAGATGGCCCGCGACCGACGCCTCGGACCTCGCGGAGCTGGCGGCCAAGCTGGACTACATCAAGCACCTCAAGGTTGAGCACCTGAGGGTGGACGAGTCCATCGAGCCGCTCCGCCGCCAGGCCGAGGCGTTCCGACAGACCGTCGCCCAGGGCGCCCCGCCTGTGGTCTCCGCACGCGACGGCCTGGCGGCCGTGCGCCTGGCCGCCGACATCGTCGAGGCCATCAAGCACCACCGATGGGATGGCGACTCCTCCGGCCGCGAAGGCCTGGGAGTCATCACCAAAGACAGTTAACCAGTGAACTGGTTAACTCGTTGACTCGTGGAAAGGGGGATCCAGGTCCGCCGCCTGGCTAGCCCAGCGCCACGTCCAACGTCATCATGATGGCAAAACCCCCGATCGCGCCCAGGGTGGCCAGGTCCACGTTGCCGTGGCGCTGGGACTCGGGGATCAGCTCCTCCACGACGACGAAGATCATCGCCCCGGCCGCAAAGGCCATCGCATACGGCAGGATGGCCGACCTGGCGATCACCAAGGCCGCCCCGAGGACCCCCGCGATCGGCTCGACCACGGCCGAGAGCTGCCCGTAGTGGAACGCCCGCCAGCGGCTCAGCCCCTCGCACCGCAGGGGGAAGGCGACGGCCATGCCTTCGGGAAAGTTCTGGAGGCCGATGCCGATGGCCAGCGCCACCGCGGCTCCGATCTGGGCCGTCCGCTCCGCCCCGCTCAGCCCCGCCGCCGCCCCGAACGCCACACCCACCGCCAATCCCTCCGGGATGTTGTGGAGCGTGATCGCCAGCACCAGCAGCGTGCTCCGTCGCCACCGCGACGGGAGGCCCTCGGCCTCGGCCAGGTCGGGGTGCAGGTGGGGGAGCAGCCGGTCGGCGATGCGGAGCATGATCGCCCCCAGCAGGAAGCCCACCAGCGCGGGCAGCCATCGCAGCGGCGGGCCATACAGCGGTGACGCGGCGGCCATCTCAATCGAGGGGGCGAGCAAGCTCCAGAAGCTGGCGGCCGTCATAACGCCCGCGGCCATGCCCAGCGCGGCGTCCAGGTAGCGCTGGGAGATCGTCCGGGTGAACACGACCAGCGCCGCCCCCAGCGCCGTGACCGACCAGGTGAACAGCGTCGCCAGCAGCGCCTGGAGCACAGGATTCAGGTGGATGAACCACTCCATCGTCCGCCTCCCGGCCGTGCGGCCTTAGCGGGTGCGGTAGCGCTCCACGGCCCGGCCTACGGCGGTGGGCACGAAGTTCTCCGACTGCACGATAGTGGCCTCGGCCAGCAGCGTGGCGTAGTAGTCGTTGTAGAGCTGGGCAGCCTGCTGATCGCGGAGGGTCTTCTCGATCTCGCCCTGGGCGTCCTCGAAGCAGATGGTCGAGGCCCCCTGCACCGCGGTGGTCTTGACGAGGTAGAAGCCCTCGTCGGTCTCGACGACGTTGCTGACCTGACCGGCCGCTTGGCTGAACGCCACCCGCTCCACCTGCTCCTGGCGGAAGCTGCCCGCCGGCATGGGCGGCCACAGCCCCCCGGCCTGGGCTCTGGGGTCGCTGGAGAAGCGCCGCGCCACGGCGGCGAAGTCTTCCCCGCGCTTCAGGGCCTGGGCGGCCTGGTCGATCTGCGCCCTGGCGGCCGTGCGGGCAGCGGCCAGCTGCTCGGCGGACGGAGAGGCCTGGTCCGACGCCAAAAAGGCCGCCGGCGGCACGAAGATGATCTGCATCTGCACCTTCTTGGGCGCCGCGAACTCCTCCTGGTGCCGGCTGTAATAGTCCCACAGCATCGCGCGGGTCACCGAAACCACCGGAGAGAACTTCCACCGCAGGTACCAGCGGACCGTCAACTCGCGGCGCTGGTTGGCCAGGATCGCCTCCAAGGTCGTGCCCTGGTTGGCCAGATCGTCCTCCAACTTCTTGCGGCTGCCGCCGGTCTGGGAGACCATCGCCGCCAGGGTCTGGTCCATTTCCTGATCGATGAGCTTTTTCTGCTCGTCGGTGAGCGCCCGCTCCGCCTCGTCCAGCACCATCAACTGGCTGATCTGCCGGCGGATCTCCTCGGTGATGACCTTCTCGGCCCGCGGGCGGAAGGCCGACTCGCCGAGCCCGGCGGGGATCTTTGCCAGCTCCAGGGCGGCCGCGCGGAGGACGTCGTCCACGCTGAGGAAGTGCTCGTTGACCTGGATCGTCACCCCCGCGACGACCTGGGGGCCTGACGCGATCGTCGTCTGCCCGGGCGCGGTCGAGGTGAGCCGTCGCTGCGACAAATCGTCCAGCGGGATCGGCGGGGGGGGCGGCTCGGCGGGGGCGGTGGACGGCTGGGGGGGCGAGGGCTGGGTGGCAGGGGCGCTGGTCGGCGGTTCCATCGTCTCGGTGGCGCGAGTGATGGGGACGGAGCCCTTCTTTTCCCAGAACCGCGCGTCCTGGCAGCCGCAGAGCACCGCCAGGGCAACTGCCGCCAGGTAGGTCGTCCGCCACATCGCCAATCCCTCGTCGCCGGACTGATGGCGGGCCATTATACGGCCTGGCGGGGCTGCCTCAACCTCTTGAGTAGCACCCCGGGGAGGGTGGTTGGCTCCAGGAGTGCCCGCGGCGGGCGCCAGTGGATGGTCCGCTCGTCGGGCAGGCGAACGGTGCCCGCCGCACCGTCGAACAAACCCCGCAATTCCACGTGGCTGCGGACGGTGAACACTAGGTCCCCCTCGCGGCGGATGATGCTCTCGATGTCCAGATGGGCCGCGAGCACGCGGATCTCGGCCTGCTGAAGCAGGGTTTCCACCGCCGCCGGCACCGGCCCGTAGGCGTCGGCCAGATCGGCGCGCAACTGTGCCACGTCGGCGTCGGCGGTGCAGCGGGCCAGGCGCCGGTAGATCTCCATCCGCTGGCGGTCGGAGGGCACGTAGTCGATGGGGATATAGGCGTCCAGTCCCAGTTCCACGTGCGCGTCGCGTTGCGGCGCAGCGGGCTGGCCGCGGACCTCCGCCACGGCCTGCTCCAGGAGCTGGCAGTACAGCTCGTAGCCCACGGCCGCCATGTGCCCGCTCTGCTCGCGGCCGAGGATGTTCCCGGCCCCGCGAATCTCCAGGTCGCGCATCGCGATCTGGAAGCCCGCGCCCAGGTCGCTGAACTGCTCGACGGCTTTGAGGCGCTTGGCCGCCTCGGGGCTGACCGTGCGCGTCTGCGGCAGCAGCAGGTAGCAGTAGGCCCGGTGCGTGCTGCGGCCCACGCGCCCGCGCAGCTGGTGCAGCTCGGCCAGGCCGAGGCGGTCGGCGTCGTGGATGAGGATCGTGTTGGCCGTGGGGATGTCCAGGCCGGACTCGATGATCGTGGTGCACACGAGCACGTCGAGCTGGCCGCCCACGAAGGCCAGCATCGTCTGCTCCAGTTTCGCCTCGGCCATCTGCCCGTGCGCGACGGCCACGCGGGCCTCACCCACCAGCCGCCGCACGTGATCGGCCAGCGCCTCGATGTCGGCCACGCGGTTGTGCACGAAGAATACCTGCCCGCGGCGGTTCAACTCGCGGAGGATCGCCGAGCGGATGAGGCGGTCGTCGGGCGGGCAGACCTCGGTGTAGATCGCCCGGCGGTCCATCGGCGCGGTCGCGAGTGCGCTGATGTCGCGCAACCCCAGCAGCGCCATGTGGAGCGTCCGCGGAATGGGCGTGGCGGTAAGGGTCAGCACGTCGACCTCGGCCCGCAGACCCTTGAGATGCTCCTTGTGCGTCACGCCGAAGCGCTGCTCCTCGTCGATGACCACCAGCCCCAGGTCGGCGAAGCGCACGTCGTCGCTCAGCAGCCGGTGCGTGCCGATGACGATGTCCGCCCGCCCCCCCGCGAGGCGCCGGATGGTCTGGACCTGCTGGGGGGCCGAGCGGAACCGGCTGAGCATCTCGATGGTCACCGGATAGTCGGCCATCCGCTCGCGGAAGGTGCGGTAGTGCTGATCGGCCAGGACGGTGGTCGGCACGAGCACCACCACCTGCTTGCCGGCCTCGACGACCTTGAACGCGGCCCGCATCGCCAGCTCCGTCTTGCCGTAGCCCACGTCGCCGCACAGCAGGCGGTCCATCGGGCGCGGGGCGGCCATGTCGGCGGTGATCTGCTCCATGGCCGCGAGCTGATCGTCGGTCTCGACGTAGATGAACTCCTCGGCGAACTGTCGCTGGAGGTCGCTGTCCGCGGGGTAGCTCAGACCCGCTGCGGCCGCCCGGCGGGCCTGGAGGCGGAGCATGTCGGCGGCCAGGTCGCGCACGGCCACGGCGACGCGCTGCTTCTGCCTCGCCCAGCCGACCCCGCCCAGCTTGCTCAGCGACGGGCGAAACTGCCGGCTGCCGATGTACTTCTGCACCAGGTGGATGCTGCCGGCCGGGACGTGCAGGATGGCGCTGTCGGCGAACCGCAGGGCCAGATACTCCTCGCTGCGTCCCTGGTGGGTCAGCCGCCGCAGGCCCTGGAAGCGGCCGATGCCGTGGGAGACGTGCACGACGTAGTCGCCCTCGTGCAGGTCCAGCAGCGAGTCG
>JALHTV010000164.1 GCA_022866005.1 Phycisphaerae bacterium | reverse complement strand
TCTCCACGACGTCCGATATCCCGGGCGGCGGAGCGGGGCTGGCACTGGGAGGGACGACACCCGCGGGCTCGACCGGCTTGGGCGCCGCTGCGCCATGCACACCATCGACGTTGTGAATCATCTCGACCTCGCCTGCCCCCGCACCCTGCCTGGCTGCGGGGCCTCAACGGGGCTAGGACCCAGGGCCGCTCGTCCCTGAACGAGCCCTGAGCTCACCAGCATCCCGCCACATGTTCCTTTGTATTGGGCGCAGCCGCCGTCCTTGGGTGTGGCTGGACCGAGTGCTTCTCGTTGAATTAATCTCGACTTTCCTTGAGAAAAACCTTGAAAGAATGCGGTTTTGGCCATGCTTGTAACCTGCGTTTTGAAGGCATGTTACAGGTGACACCGCCAAGGGGCACAAAAAGTGCCATCTTTTCGCCTGCCAGGGGGCGCAGAAATCCTCACCATACTACCTACCTTCCCTGGATTAACGCCTGCTGGGCCTGCCGGACCGCTCCTTGGGCGTCTTGCGGGCGGCTCGGCGGGCCAGGTGGATGGCCAGGACGGTCAGGTCGGCTGGGGTGACGCCGCTGATCCGCAGCGCCTGGCCGAGGGTCCGCGGGCGGATGGCGGTGAGCTTCTCGCGGGCCTCGTGGCGCAGATGCGTGATGGTGCCGTAGTCCAGTTGCGGCGGGATGGCGCGGGCGTCCAGCTCCTGCATCTGCCGCAGCGCCGCCGCCTGCCTGCTGAGGTAGCCGCCGTAGCGCGCATCGGTCACGGAGGAGGCGACGGCTTGGGGGTGGGCCGCCAGCAGGGCCGTCAGTGCCGCTGCGTCTGGGCAAACCCGCAATAGTTCTGTCAGACCCGTATCCGGCCGGCGGAGCAGCTCGGCCAGACTCTTGCCGCCGATGCGCGTCGCGGCCAGCAGGCCTTCGGCGCGGGCGACGGCCTGGCGCTTGGCCGAGAACGCCTCCCACCGCGCATCGTCCGCCAGGCCCACCGATCGCCCGATCTCCGTCAAGCGCCGGTCGGCGTTGTCGGTCCGCAGCAGCAGGCGGTGTTCGGCGCGGCTGGTGAACATGCGGTACGGCTCGGTGACGCCGCGCGTGACCAGGTCGTCGATCATCACGGCGATGTAGGCCTGGTCGCGGCGGAGGACCAGCGCCTCCCGGCCCAAGCAGCGGGCTGCGGCGTTGACGCCCGCGATCAGGCCTTGGGCGGCGGCCTCCTCATAGCCGGTGGTGCCGTTGACCTGACCGGCCAGGAACAGTCCCGCGACAGCCTTGGTCTCCAGCGTGGGCGCAAGCTGGGTGGGCGGGGCGTAGTCGTACTCGATGGCGTAGCCGAAGCGCAGGACCTCCGCGCGCTGGAGCCCGGCGATGCTGTAGACGATTGTCTCCTGCACGTCGACCGGCAGCGACGTGGAGATGCCGTTGCAGTAGACCCAGTTGGTGTCGCGCCCCTCGGGCTCCAGGAACACCGGGTGGCTGGTCTTGTCGGGGAAGCGCACGACCTTGGTCTCCAGCGATGGGCAGTAGCGCGGGCCGGTGGAGGAGATCTGGCCCGTGAACATCGGCGCGCGGTGCAGGTTGTCGCGGACGATGCGGTGGACCGCTTCGTTGGTGGCGGTGATCCAGCAGGGCACTTGCTCCGCCTGGAGTGTCTCGTTGAGGTAGGAGAACGGCGTGGGTGGATCGTCCCCGTCCTGGCGCAGGCAGCGGGAGGTGTCGATGCTGCCGGCGGCGAGGCGCGGGCAGGTGCCGGTCTTGAACCGCGCCAGCTCCAGCCCCGCCTGGGCCAGCGACTCGCTCAGCCGCGCCGCGGGCGGCTCGTCGAATCGCCCACCGGGCCAGGTGCGGTCGCCCTGGTGCATCAGGCCGCGCAGGAACGTCCCGGCCGTGACGACGACACAGCGACAACGAATCGCGGATTGGGGATTGCGGGCATACGCCCGCCCGTCTGGGCGGATTTCGGATTGGGGGCTTGGGGCCAGGCGCACGCCGATGATGGCGCCGCGCTCAATGAGGATGTCCGTGGCCTCGGCTTCGAGCATCGTCAGCTTCGGCAGCTCGGTGAGGGTTTGCTGGACCCAGGCGGCGTAGGCGTGGCGGTCGCTTTGGCAGCGCGGGCCCCACACGGCTGGGCCCTTGGAGCGGTTGAGCATGCGGAACTGGATGCCCGTGGCGTCGGCGGCCAGGCCCATCAGCCCGCCCAGGGCGTCTATCTCGCGGACCATCTGGCCCTTGCCGATGCCGCCGATCGCGGGGTTGCAGGACATGGCCGCGATCGTCCCGCGCGACAGGGTGACCATCGCCGTGCGCAGGCCCATGCGGGCGGATGCCCACGCGGCCTCGGCGCCCGCGTGTCCGCCGCCGATGACGACGATGTCGAAGTCCCTCTCCACGCGGCCGATTCTAGCAGGAATCGGGCCCGGTCGCCCATCCGGGGCCGCTCGGAGGCGCTAGGCGGCCGGAGACCCCGCGGGTGCTGTCGGCGCCGCGGCGGCGCCTGCGGGCGGCTGGAGGTCATCGTAGAACTTCGCGCAACAGGTCACGATGTACGGGGCCACCCACAAGACCGGGATCACTAGGATGCACAGGAGGGCCCAGGGCAGCAGCCGCAACCAGAGCACAAGCAGCCGGCTCTTATGCCCGTTCATCATCTGCTTGCTCTGCTGAAGGGCCCCGATCGCCCCCAGATGAGGGTTGTCGGCTAGGAGGTAGAAGACTTGCGAGTAGTGAAGGATTCCCAGGGTGCCCGTGAGCACGGGGGGCGCCCCCGCCAGGACGGCAAAGAGAATGAACAGGACCCGGCCCGGGCCTTCATGGATCGAACCGATCGCACCGGCCAGGGCGTACCCAATGCCCGCGATCACCGCAGCCGCCACCAGCCCCGGCAAGGTCCATGCAATGACAAACAGCGCCCGGAGCAGATAGGCCCCCAGCGCCGTCGGGAAGGCCTTGAACCCAGCCAAGAGCATGCGGATGTTCACCGGGCCGCCGCGGATGAAGGTCAGGAAGAGCACCATCAACCCTAGCCCCATCGCCCCGCCGATAATCGCGGGGACGATCATGCCCAGGATCGTCTGGCCGGTCGCGCCCCCCACGGGGACCTGGCCGGGTGCGAGGTTCAGGATCATCACCACTAGGCAGGCGGCGATGGGCAGGCCCCAGCGGCCTTTCAGGGCCTGTCGTGCGGCGGCGGTGATCTGGCCGGTCGGCGTTCGTCCGCCCGTGCCGCCGGGAGGCCGAACCTGAACGAGGGGGTCCGATACGACTGCTCCGCCCGACAGGCCCAGCCCGGGCACGGCGGCGGCGGCCACCCACTGCGGTGTGCCTTCCTCCCAGACGTGGTCGCTGCCCTGAAGGCGGCCCTGGGTGGCCCAGGCCTGGAGCGTCTCTAAAGGAACAGGACCGTATCGCTGCCCGCCGACCTGACAGTGCCAAAGGGCCATGGGCTTGCGTCTCCTTTCGCACCATCGACTGGCGGCGCAGAATGGAACGCACCTGGCAGCCGCAGCCCGCGCAGACGGAACCGTCCCCTAGCCGCGTCCGATGACGATGCTCTCGAAAGCCACCTTGCGCGCCGGCATCCTGCCGGCGCCCGCGCAGCGCGCCGGGAGCGCCTGGCGACCAGACGAGGCGGCTACTTGTGAGTCTTGTCGCAGATTTCCTGAAGCAGATCGCGGATGCGGAACATGAGGATGATCAGTTCGCACTGGATCCGCACGACCAGCGGGCCCAGCAAGAGCACCAGGATCCCCCCCAGTATGCTTCCACCCGTGCCCTTACCGAACGATACCAGGGCCGAGATGACACACCCAGCGATGGCTATCCAGAAAACAACCTGGATGACCACCGGTGTGATCATCTTCTGGAACTTCGCGAACTCCATGAACCAACCAGACTGGGCCAAGCCGCCCATGGGCGGTCCACCTTGCTGCGGTACCTGTGACATGTGTTTGCCCTTTCCGATAGGCTGCCGGAGACGCCCGGCAGGGGATCTGTCTCCGGGCGTATACCGGAAACGCCCGGTCAAGGCAAGAACTCACCCGTCGCTTGAGAGGGGAATCGCCTAGGTGAACAGGGCCTCGACGAACTGGTCGGCGTCAAACGGCTCGACGTCTTCGTAGGTCTCCCCGATGCCCACGAACTTCACCGGCAGGCCCACCTCGTTGCGGATGGCCACGACGATGCCGCCCTTGGCCGTGCCGTCCAGCTTGGCCAGGAAGATACCCGTCACGTCGATGGCCGCGGTGAAGGCCTTGGCCTGGTTGATGGCGTTCTGGCCGGTGGTGGCGTCCAGGACCAGCAGCACCTCGTGGGGCGCCCCGGGGATCTTGCGGGCGACCACGTCGCGGACCTTGGTCAGCTCGCGCATGAGGTGGTCCTGGGTATGCAGGCGCCCGGCGGTGTCCACCAGCAGCACGTCGGCCTTGCGGGCTCTGGCGGCGTCGCAGGCGTCGAAGACGACCGCCCCCGGGTCGGAGCCGCTGCCCTTGATGATGTCCACGCCGATCCGCTTAGCCCAGATGGTCAGTTGCTCCACGGCCGCGGCGCGGAACGTGTCCGCCGCCGCCAGGTAAACTTTCTTGCCATCCTGCTGGAAGTACCAGGCCAGCTTGGCCACTGACGTGGTCTTGCCCGACCCGTTGACCCCGGCGACCAAGACCACCGTGGGGCCTTCGGCGGCGAAGTGCACGCTGAGGTCCGACGGCGGCCAACATTTCTTCAGCTCGGCCTTGAGGAAGGGCAGCACGTCCTCCCCTCGCTCGATGCGCTTGTCCTTGTAGGCGGTCTGGAGGTCGTCGCAGATCTTCCGCGACGCCACCACGCCCAGGTCGGCCTGGATGAGCCGGGCCTCCAGCTCCTCGAGCAGGTCCTGGTCGAGCTGGCGCCCGACCAGAAGCGACTTCAGCGATGAGACGAACTTCTCGCGCGTGCGGACCAGGCCGGCGGCGAGCTTCCCAATGGCATCCTTGAACAAGGCCATAGTTATTGCGGATTTCGGATTTCGGGCATACGCCCGCCCGTCTGGGCGGATTGCGGATTAGGCGACGCAGGCGGTTCCGTGGGCTCTTGCGGCGGGCCGGTGCGCTGCGGCAGCGCGGCCTGGACCTCTCTCATCACCGCGTCCAGCACCCCGTTGACGAAGCGGGGGCTTTCGGACGTGGAGAACTCCCTGGCCAGTTGGATCGCCTCGGTGATGACGACCTTGGGCGGCGTCTGTCCGATGCGCAGCTCGCTGGCGGCCAGGCGCAGGATGTTGCGGTCCACCAGCGCCAATCGTGACAGGTCCCAGTGCTTGGCGTGCCGGGCGAGCAGCTCGTCGCAGTCGCTCCGACGGGCGTACGCCTCCGCCAGGAGCTTGTGCGCGGCGGCGATAGCGGGGGGTTGCTCCTTGCTGTCGTCGAGGAACTGCCGGACCAGGTCCATTGCTCTCTCGCCTTGGACGTCCAGGCAGCACAGCCCTTGCAGGGCCAGACGTCTTGCCCGGTGCCGCTGTCCCACGGCTAGGTGGCCTGTTTGCCGCCGGGCGGCAATTGCCCCAGCAGATTGGCCATCTCGATCGCGGCGGTCGCGGCCTCGGCGCCCTTGTTGCCGGCCTTGGCGCCGGATCGTTCGATGGCCTGCTCGATCGTGTCGCAGGTGAGCACACCGAAGATGCACGGCACGCCGGTCCGTAGGGCCGCGGTGGCGTTGCCCTTGGCGGCCTCGGCGGCGATGTAGTGGTGGTGGTCCGTCCCGCCGCGGATGACCGCCCCCAGGCAGATCACGGCGGCGTACCGCCCGCCGCCCGCCAGGCGCAAGGCGATCACCGACATCTCGAAGCTGCCGGGCGACCACACCACGTCCACGTCACCCTCGGCGACCCCGTGGCGGACCAGTGCGTCCGTCGCCCCGGAGAGCAGCTTGGCGGTCACGAACTCGTTGAACCGGCTGACGATCACCGCGAACTTCGCCTTGGGCGGCGCGACCAGCTTGCCTTGGTATTCTGTCATAGCAGTCCCGCTCCTCTTGGCCGTTGTCCCTGAGGCCGGACAGTATATGCCCGCCCCGCCCCGGCCGCAAGACCCCATTCCTGGCGGCAAGTGCCCTGGCCTCGGCAGCTTGCACCCGTGCGAACCTGCTCCGCTCATCCGATTGGCCCGCCTGGCAAATAAATCCTAAGCTTCCTCTAGCGTCGAGCCCGCGTTGTGGGGCTGGCGCCATTCTGGGAGAGGCCGCAAGGCTCCCCCAGAGGCACTCATAGCCGGGCCCCAGAGGCCCGGGAAAATAGGTACATCATGAGGCGCATCACGCTAATGACCTTGACCGTGCTCGCGAGTGTGTCGCTGAGCCCCGCGGCCGTGGTCTATGATTTTAACAATCTGCCCGTGCAGGATCTGCACACGGCGGCCGACGGGACCGTCGTCTGGACGGCCCTGTCTTCACGTACCGACCTCATTCAGGTCGTGGCCGACCCCAGCGACGCGTCCAACCATCTGCTCCAGGCGGCCTCCACCCGCACCGAGCAGGTGATCTCCGTACCCGTGGTGCCTGGCAGCAGCCTGTTCGGCCTGAGCGCCCAGGACACCCATTTCAGCCTCTCCTACGCCGGGACCATGAGCGATGTTTCGGGGTTTCTGGTCGGCCTGTGGATGGACGGTGTGGACGGCAGGCAGAATGGCAGCAGTTCCTCGACGATCGGGCGGGAGCTGGCGCTTCAGTTCGGCGTGGACGCCGCCAGCGGCGCCTGGCGCGTCGTCGGGGCCAATGGGGCCAACGACGTCCGCACCTCGGCCCTGGGCCTGGCCAGCGGCCTACCCGCGCCGATGACTGTGACGCTGGAGGTCGACCTGCTGGGCAACAGCGGCAACGGGTCGGCCACGCTGACCGTCCTGGACCTGGCCACCAACACCACCTACGCCCCGTACGTCGGCCTGTCCCTGGGATTGCTCGCCAACCCCGGCTACACCGACCCGTCTAGGTACACCGGCTGGTACGTGCGGAACACCCAGGTTGATGCCTCCCCGCAACCCGGGACGCAGCTCTACCCCGCCACGCTGGACAACCTGGCGATGACGGCTCTGCCCGAGCCGGCGAGCGTGAGCATGATCCTGGCAGGGGGCCTGATCTTTGTGGCTCGCAGGCGCATGAACTAGATGACGCGTTGCACGGTGTCCCCACGGGCCGGCCCAGGCGGGTCGGCCCTCTGCGTTTCCTCGTGCCGCCCGGGCCGGGCTACAAGGCCACCACCTGGCCCGTGTCGGCCGCCTGGCGGGCCTTCAGCGCCACCTCGGTGATGCGGAAAGACTCCTCCGGACTGACCAGGCCTTCACCCTCACCGCGCAGAGAGGCGATGAACTCCCCGAACAGGTCGCGCGGCGGCGGCAGCGGGACATCTTGCACCTCGGTTGGTGTCATCAGCACGACGCGCGTGCCTTCGTCGACCACTTCCACGATGCCGGCAGTCCCCGCGATCCGCAGTCGGTCGTCGCCGTGGCGGCGCTTGACGCCCGGGGCCATCGGCCGCAGGTAGTCGAAGGAGATGATCGCGTGGCCGCCGCCTGAAAGCTCCAGCAGCAGCCCGCCATTGTCCTCGGCCTCGTAACCGGTCAGGGACTCGTTGGAGTGCATGGCCGCGACGGCGGTGTAGTCTCGCCCCGTGCAGTAGCGGATGAACTCCAGGGCGTGGATGGCTACCCAGGGGATCGTGCCCCCGAAAGTCTGGCGGCGGCGGTAATTCTCATCGCGCTGGGCGAAGGGGTAGGACTTCTGCCCGAAGGCCAGGATGGGCTTTCCGATCCGCCCCTCGGCAACGACTTCCCGAGCGGCCTGGAAGGGCGGCTCTCCCCGGGTCTTGAACATCGCGCAGATTCGCACGCCGGCCCGCTCCACCGCCGACCGTAGGGCCGAGAGGTCCTCCAATGTCGTGGCCAGGGGTTTTTCGCTGAGGATGTGGCAGCCGTGCTGGGCGGCGGCGATGGACGCCTCGGCATTGCGGTGCAGCGGCATGCAGATGCTGACGACCTCGGGCCGGACCTCGTCGAGCATCTTGCGATAGTCATCGTAGACGGGCGTGGCGGCCGGGACGGCCTTGCTCTTGCCGACGAAGGGCAACTTGTCCTGCGGCCCGTAGCGGGCCACGGCCACCAGCTCCACGTCGGGGAGGCTGGGCAGAGATTTCAGGACGATGCCCGTGTGGCCGTAGGACCCGATCATCGCCAATTTCATCGCTCGCTCCTTGGCCGGCTGTGCGCTTGCCGCGACCGGCTGCCCATTGTGCCGCCCCCGGCGCAAAAGTCGAGCGCGGAAGCAGGGCGCCGGGCCCAGGGGTATGGTGTAGGGAGTGCCCAGCTTCGTCTCTGGACAGGTTCGTGGCTACGCCGGACATCCGCTATAGCTCGCCTGCGGCGGGCGGCGGCGGATGGGCCGTAGTAGATTTGAACTACTGACCTCCTGCGTGTCGAGCAGGCGCTCTAGCCAACTGAGCTAACGGCCCGAAGGACGAAAGCCCACTGTATGACTCGGGTGGCGGAGGTGTCAAGGTGAAGTTCCCCTGCCGTCCACCCGGGGCGCAGGGGGGATGGGCAGGGGCCTGTCAGGCCCGCCTGGGAGGCAAGAAGAATCTTTTTTTCTTCCCCCGGTGAGGCTATCATAGGCCGTACCTGGCACTGGGTCCTGGTAACGGTTACCAATCGGCCGCTGCGCCAAGCACAGGCCCGTCGATCGGGCTAAACGGTAGGACATTGAATGAACATCTACGTGGGCAATCTGTCGTTCTCGACGACCGAGGAGGAGCTCAAGCAGCTCTTCACTGAGTATGGTGAGCTCGGCTCGGTCAGCATCATCAAGGATAAGTACAGCGGCCAGTCGCGAGGTTTCGGCTTTGTGGAGATGCCCGACTCCTCCCAGGGCCAGGCGGCCATCGCCGGGCTGAATGGCAAGGATATGGGCGGCCGCGCCCTGAAGGTCAACGAGGCTCGCAGCCAGGCCGGTGGTGGTGGCGGTGCTGGTGGCGGCGGTGGTGGCGGTGCTGGTGGCGGCGGTGGTGGCGGCCGCGGCGGCTCCGGGCGCAGAGGCCCCGGTCGGCCAAGGTAAGCTGTCCGTACAAGTCGTGACCCGCCTGTCGGCGCGCGGATGCGGGCCGCAGTATGTAGCTTTGGCCGCGCGAGCGCGTCAGCGGTCTGCTCGTCGCCGTCACAGCCCGCCAGGGCCTGCCCACGGTTGACGTCTGGCCGGGTGGGGGGTTCTAATCCCGCCATGCCCACGCAGAGCGACCAGCCGACCAAGCCCATCCGCCTGGGCGTGCTCATCAGCGGCAGCGGGCGGACGCTGATGAACCTCCACGCCCTGATCTCGGCCGGCGAGCTGCCGGTCCGCGTGGCCGTGGTCATCGCGTCGCGCCATTGCAAGGGCGAGGAGCTCGCGCGGGAGGCGGGACTGGCCGTCGAGGTCGTGCCCTATCGCAAGGCGGCCGACGTGCATCAGTACTCGCAGCGCATCACCGCCCTCCTCGACGGGGCGAGCGTGGACCTGGTCGTCATGGCCGGTTTCCTGTCCCTGTGGCACATCCCGCCGCCGTACGAGGGGCGGGTGATCAACATCCATCCCGCGCTGCTGCCGAGCTTCGGCGGACGCGGCATGTACGGGCACGTCGTCCACGAGGCGGTCCTGGCGGCCGGGTGCAAGGTCTCCGGCTGCACGGTCCACTTCGTGACCAACGAGTATGACCGCGGGCCGATCATCGTCCAGCGGACCGCGCCCGTGCTGGAAGGCGACACCCCCGACTCCCTGGCCGCTCGGGTATTCCAGGAGGAATTGCTCGCCATGCCCGAGGCCATCCGCCTGTTCGCCCAGGGCCGCCTGCGCATCGAGGGGCAGGTCGTGCACGTCCGCTGAGCGAGAGCTACCGGGCGGCCGGTGAGGTGATTCGCTTGCAGGGCGGTCCGGTGGCGGCTTACCATATCTCGCCGCGAATTTGGAGCGGATGATGAACCTGCTGGTCGGTCCATCGCCGAATCTTCGAGGGACGGTCAAGGTCCCTCCCAACAAGTCGCACTCGTTCCGCGCGCTGATCATGGCCGCCCTGGCCGAGGGCGAGAGCAAGATCGTCGCCCCGATGGTCTCCAACGACTGGATGCGCGGTGTGGAGGCCTTGGAGATGTTCGGGGCCAAGATCGAGCCCAAGGCGGAGAACGTCTGGCACGTGGCCGGCACGGGCGGGCGGCTGGCGACCCCCGACGACGTGGTGGACTGCGGCAACAGCGGCATCATCCTGCGGTTTTTCATGGCCCTGGCGGCCTGTTGCGAGGGCTACACGGTGCTCAGCGGGGACGAGTCGCTGCGGCACATCCGCCTGTGCCAGCCCCTGATCGATGCCCTCAATAGCCTGGGCGCCTGGGCGGTGTCCACCAAGGGTGACGGGCACGCACCGGTCATCGTTCGCGGGCGGCTGGCCGGCGGGCGGGCGGAGATCGACGGGTTGGACAGCCAGCCGGTCTCGGCGCTGCTGATCGCCTCCTCCCTGGCCGCTGCCCCCACGGAGCTGGCGGTCCGCCGGCCCGGTGAGAAGCCCTGGGTGGGCATGACGCTGGCGTGGCTGCACCGCTGCGGGGCGGAGGTCAGCCACACCGACTACCAGCTTTACCGCGTCCGCGGCCAGAGCCGCTGGAAGGGCTTTCCGTGCCAGATTCCCCTGGACTGGTCCGCGGCGCTGTACCCCCTCGCCGCGGCGCTGATCACGCGCGACAGTGAGGTGCACGTGCCCGGGATGGATTTTGCCGACGCGCAGGGCGACAAGGAGGTCGTCAACATCCTGAAGTCGATGGGCGCCGACATCGAAGTGGGCGGTGACGCCGTCATCGCCCGCTCCAGCCGCCTGACCGGCCGCGAGATCGACTGCAACGACTTCATCGACCAGTTCATTCTGCTGGCCGTGCTGGGCGCCTACGCCGAGGGCGAAACGGTGCTCACCAACGCGGCCATCTGCCGGCACAAGGAGTGCGACCGGATCACGGAGATCTGCCGGGCGCTGAAGGCGATGGGCGCCGACGTGACCGAGCGCGACGACGGCCTGATCGTCCGCCGCAGCCGGCTGCACGGGGCCAAGCTCGACAGCCGCGGCGACCACCGCATGGTGACGACGTTGACCGTCGCGGCCCTGGGTGCCGACGGCCAGTCGCTCGTGTCGGACATCGAATGCGTCAAGAAGACCTTCCCGAACTTCGTCGAGCAGATGCAGGCCATCGGCGGTGACATGCGGAT
Organism: Phycisphaerae bacterium; assembly: GCA_022866005.1. Classification (GTDB taxonomy): domain Bacteria; phylum Planctomycetota; class Phycisphaerae; order SM23-33; family SM23-33; genus JALHTV01. The sequence continues at coordinate 10,557 of JALHTV010000164.1, read as the reverse complement.
GCAGTAGATGCCTGCACGAACGCCGCGGAGGGATGCCGTGACGCGGAGAAGCCAAGACCCAGGACGCGTAGGAGCGCAACGATGCTAGGCAATACATTCGGACGGCTGTTCCAGGTGACCACCTGCGGCGAGTCGTACGGCTGGCGCGCCACCGAGAAGGAGGCGACCTACGGTGGGGCGCTGCTGACGATCGTCAACGGCGTGCCCCCGGGCCTCCGCCTGGACGTCAAGAAGATCCAGTACGAGCTGGACAAGCGCCGCCCCGGCCAGAGCAAGCTGGACTCCCCGCGCAAGGAGACCGACCGCGTGGAGGTCGTCAGCGGGTGGCTGGAGGGCGTGACGACCGGGGCGCCGGTGGGGCTGCTGGTCCGCAACGTGGACACTCAGGACGTCCACATCGACCAGTACCGCCAGGTCAAGGACGTCGTCCGTCCCGGGCACGCGGAGGTGAACTTCTTCTACAAATACGGCGAGTATGGCGACTGGTGCGGCGCCGGCCGGGCCAGCGGGCGCGAGACCGTCGGGCGCGTGGCCGGGGGGGCGGTGGCCAAGCAGATCCTCGCGCGCGAGGGCGTCGAGGTGCTCGCGCACGTGGTGGAGTCCCACGGGCGCAAGGGCCGCAGCATCGCCGAAGGCACGATGACCTTCGAGGAGATGAAGGCCAACTACCGCAAGAACGAGCTGAACTGCTGCGACCCCCAGGCCGCCGAAGGCATGATCGCCGACCTGTTGAAGGTCCGCCAGGACGGGGACACCGCTGGCGGCACGATCGAGATCGTCGCCCGCGGCGTGCCGGCCGGGTTGGGCGAGCCGGTGTTCGACAAGCTCAAGGCCACCATCGCCCACGGGCTGTGCAGCATCGGTGCGATGACGGCGTTGGAGTTCGGCAGCGGCTTCAAGGCCGCCGGAATGCTCGGCAGCCAGTGGAACGACCCCCCCTTCGTCGAGAACGGCAGGGTCCGCTTCCGCACCAACCGCTGCGGCGGGTTCCTGGGCGGGATGAGCAACGGGGAGGACCTGGTCCTGCGCATGGCCGTCAAGCCCACCCCGACCATCTCCAAGCCCCAGGACACCGTGGACATGACGACGCTGAAGGCCAAGAAGCTCGAGGCCATCACGCGGCGGGACATCACCATCTGTCCGCGGATCTACCCCGTGGCCGAGGCCATGGTCGCCATCGCCATCCTGGACGCCCTGTACATGGCCCGCGCCTGGTACGGCCTGGCGAGGCTGGACCCCAAGTGGGAAAAGCTGACCCAGCCGCGCCACAAGGGTGATTACACCGTCTGACCGGCCCGGGTGCTTGGTGGCGGGTGCTCGGCTCGGCGGGCACAGGCAGGCTCCTCGTCCAACCCAAGTCCCGCGGAGAGCAAGGCCATGAAGATTGCCCTGGGATGCGACCACGCCGGGTTTGCCTACAAGGAGACGATCAGGCAACGTCTCGTGTCGCAAGGGCACGAGGTGAAAGACTTCGGCACGCACACACCCGAGGCGTGCGACTATCCGCTATTCGTCCGCCCCGTGGCGGCGGCCGTGGCCGCGGGGGCGTTCGATCGCGGCATCGTGCTGGGGGGCAGCGGTAACGGCGAGGCCATGGTCGCCAACCGCGTCCGCGGTGTACGATGTGCCCTGTGCTGGGACGTGGCTTCCGCCCGGCTCGCCCGCCAGCACAACGACGCCAACATGCTCTCTTTGGGCGCGCGGCTGATCCCGCTGGAGACGGCACTGGAGATTGTGCAGGTCTTCCTGACCACGCCCTTCGACGGCGGGCGCCACGCGGCGCGGATCCAGATGATCGACGAGCCGTAGCCGCCTCAGCCCGGCCCAAAGACCTTGCTCGGCCGGAAGGTCACCCCGTCGCTGCCCAGTACGCCGATCGCCAACAGCCGCCCTTGTTCGTCCATCGCAGCCAGCTCCACCGGTTCTGCCCGCTGGGCCGCGGGTGGGGGCAGTTGTTCGCGGGCGAGCTTGACCGCCTGTCCCATGGCCAGGCGCGCACACGGGGCGGCAGGCAGCGTCACGCGCGGCATGTCGCCAAGGGCCAGGACCGGCGGCAGCAGATGGCGCGACTGGTCCGCTTGTTCGGCCGCGACGGCCTGCTCGATGGAGAACGGCCCCACGGCCGTGCGAATCAGGGCGCTGCAATAGCCGCCGCAGCCCAAGGTCGCCCCAATATCGCGGGCAAGCGCGCGGATATACGTCCCGCCGCCGCAGGAGACGTCCAGCTCCAGCGTGGGATAGGTGTAGGTCAGCAGCTCGATGGAGTGCACCGTCACGGTCCGCGGGGCAAGTAGCGGCGTCTCGCCCGCCCGGGCCAGCGTGTAGGCCCGCCGGCCCTCGACGTGCACGGCGGAGTGGGCGGGGGGAATCTGCTGGATGGCGCCCAGGAAGTCTTTCAGCACCCCTCGCACGCGATCGGCCGGGGGCGCCTCGGTGCCCTCCAGGGGCGTTAGGCGGCCGGTGGGGTCGTCGGTGTCACTGACCGCCCCGAGCGTGACGGTGGCGATGTAGCGCTTGGGCTGGGCCTGGATGTAGTCGGCCAGGCGCGTGGCCGGGCCCAGGCAGAGCACCAGCACCCCCTGGGCGAATGGGTCGAGCGTGCCGGCGTGGCCGACCTTGACGCCCACCCCGACGCGGCGGCGAAGCAGGTCCACGATATCGTGGCTGGTGGGGCCGGGGGGCTTGGCGATGTTGAGCAGGCCGAACACGCCGGTCAGCATACGGCCCGCAGAGCCGCCGGCCAAGCCCGCTGCGCAAAACGACGCCCGCCTTCGGGCCTGGGGGCAGGGGTCGCCGATGGGCGTGGCCGAGGCCGCTTGGATCCCGCACTTGACGTCGCTGATATGTGCGCATAGAGTAACGCAGTAACGCAGCAGGTGAGCCGTTCGCGATGGATGCTATTGCCAAGAAGCTCTACCGGATGAAGGCCGAGGTGGTCGCCGCCGCGGCGCACCCGATCCGCCTGGCCATCCTGGATTGCCTGCGCGGCGGCGAGCAGTGCGTCTGCGACATCGCCGTGCACGTCAGCGCCGGCCGGCCCAACGTCTCGCGGCACCTGGCCGTGATGCTCAAGGCCGGGCTGGTCGAGTGCCGCAAGGAGGGGCTCAAGGTGATCTACTCGGTCAAGGCGCCCTGCGTGCTGGGCTTTGCCGACTGTGTCGCCGACGTGCTGCGCCACCAGGCCCGCGAGACAGCCACCCTGCTGCGCAGAATGAAGTAGCTGGCGACCCGTAGCCCGGCCCCGGGAGTGGGACGACATGGTGAACTGGAAGACAGAGTCTAAGGCGCTGGCGGCCATGGCGGTGGTGTTCGGCGTGTTCTTCTGGCTGCCGGTGGGCTGGGGACACTTCGACAACGCCGTCGGCGAAGCCCTGCACCTGGCCCGTTGGTATGCCCGCGAGCACGTGCTGCTGTGTCTGGTGCCGGCCTTCTTCATCGCCGGGGCGATCGGCGTGTTCGTCAGCCAGGCCTCGGTGATGAGGTACCTGGGCCCGCGGGCCAGCAAGGTGTTGGCGTACGGCGTCGCCAGCGTATCGGGCTCCATCCTGGCCGTGTGCTCCTGCACGGTGCTGCCGCTGTTTGCCGGCATCTGGCGGATGGGCGCGGGGTTGGGGCCGGCGTGCGCGTTCCTCTACTCCGGTCCGGCCATCAATGTGCTGGCCATCATCCTCACCGCCCGCGTGCTGGGGTTGGAGCTGGGCGTGGCCCGGGCGGTGGGGGCGGTGGGTTTCTCGGTCATCATCGGCCTGCTGATGCACCTGCTGTTTCGCAAGGAAGAGCTGGCCAGGGCCGACGAGCAGATGCACCTGCCACCGCCGCTCGTCACTCGGCCGCTGTGGCAGAACGCGGTGTTCTTCGCGCTGCTGGTGGGTGTGCTGGTCTTTGCCAACTGGGGCGCGCCCGGGCAGCCGGGCGGGGCGTGGGTGGCCGTTCACTCCAGCAAATGGCTCATCACCGCAGGCCTGGCCGCCGGGCTGGGGGTAGTGATGGTCGCCTGGCTGGCCCTGGCGTGGTGGAAGGTCCTGGCCGCGGCCGCCGTGGTGGCCGGGGCGGCCCTGGCGTTCCCGCGTCACCCGGCCTTGGCCTTTGTGGCCGGAGCGGTGGGATTGTCAATCATCACCAGCACCGACAAGGGCCAGGGCAGTGAGTGGTTCTCCGCGAGCTGGGTCTTCGCCAAACAGATCCTGCCGCTGCTGCTGGGGGGGGTTCTGGTGGCGGGGTTCTTGCTCGGCCGGCCGGGCCAGGAGGCCTTCCTCCCCAGCAGGTACGTCGACATGCTGGTGGGAAACAGCCCGGAGAGGTTTCTGGAGATTGCCGGGTGGGGCGGCGGCGCGGAGCGATTCGTGGGGGCGGTCTGGCCGGTGTGGACGAACTTCTTTGCCAGCGTGTTCGGGGCGTTCATGTACTTCGCGACGTTGACGGAGGTGCCCATCGTCCAGGGCCTGATCGGCGCGGGCATGGGCAAGGGGCCGGCGCTGGCCCTGCTGCTGGCCGGCCCGGCGCTGAGCCTGCCGAGCATGCTGGTCATCGGTGCTATCTTAGGTGTGCGCAAGACGGTCGCGTTCGTGACGCTGGTGATCGTGATGGCGACCATCGCCGGACTGATCTATGGCGCCTGGTTCTGAGCGAAAGGCTGACGTCATGCAAGTCCAGCCCATCGGCGTGATTCATTCTCCGTTCGCCGCGCCGGACGGGGCAGGGGAGAGACGCACGTGGTCATCCTTTACATCGTAACGGCCGTGGCGTTGGCGGCTTCCTTGATCGCCGGCCGGCGGCAGACGCTGGCGGCGCTGAAGCTGGCCTGCACGCGCCTCGTGAAGATTCTGCCGGCCTTCCTGGTGATGCTGGTGCTGTTGGCGGTAGCCCTTGCGCTAGTGCCGCAGGAACTGGTCCGGCGACTGCTGGGGCGGGAGAGCGGCGCGCTGGGTGTGGCCATCGCGGCGGCGGTCGGGTCGATCACGCTGATGCCGGGGTTCATTGCGTTTCCCCTCAGCGGTGCGCTGCTGCGGCAGGGGGTGCCCTACATGGTCCTGGCCGCGTTCACGACCACGCTGATGATGGTTGGCGTGCTGACGTATCCGCTGGAGCGGCAGTACTTCGGGCGGAACGTCACGCTCGTGCGCAACGCCATCGGCTTGCTGATCGCCCTGATCGCAGCGGGGGCGATGGGTCTGGTCTTCGGGGAGATTCGCCTGTGAAGAACCGGACCAAGCAGATCGTCCAGCTCGCCCTGGTGGGGGCTTTCGGGATGTTCGTGGCGTTGTCTTTCGTGGCTGACTATGGCCTCGGGAAGGACGTGGCCCGAACGTTCGGCGCGACGCTGGTGGAGATGCTGAAGCTCCTGCCCTGCGCGTTCATCCTGATCGCGCTGTTTGATGTGTGGGTCAAGCGGGAGACGGTCGAGCGGCACTTTGGGAAGGGCTCGGGCATTCGCGGCTACCTGTGGGGCATTCTGCTCGCGGGCATGAGCGTGGGGGGGATGTACGTCGCGTTCCCGGTGGCCTGCTCGCTGTTCCGCAAGGGCGCGAAGTTGAGCGTGATCTTCGCCTACGTGGGCTTCGCGGGCGTGTGCCGCATCCCGATGACGATGTTCGAGGCCTCCTTCATGGGAGGCCTGTTCACGGCCGTGCGCCTGGGCGTTTCGATCCCCCTGGTCGCGATCGGGGCCGTGGTCATGGGCCGGGTATTGGAGCGGCGGGGATACCAGATTTCGGAATGACGAGCCGGGCATTTGCTGACAAGGCGAGACTGGATCGCGGGGATGGATGAGGACGGATGGGCAAGGTGCTGACGACATTTCCGCTGCTCGCGGAGTTCCAGAAGGCCCGAAAGGCCCTGGATGAGCTGCGCGTGGCGTACGAAGTCGTCCGGCCTGACTCCACTTACGCGCGCGTCGGCGTCCCCGGCGTGGTCATTGACTCAGAGGCCAGAATGGTCCTGGCCGCCCGGGATCGGGACGATTTCACCTGCTCCGGCTGGGTGGACTACCGGCCCTCGTCGGTGACGGTTCCCCAGGAAACGCCGCCGCAGTTCCCCGAGGACGTCTTCGGCGAGTCGAGGATCATGGTGCTTGCCCCCTGCGTGGCCGATCTGACGAAGATACGGCTGATCGCGCATCTATCCGGAGACCTGGCCGGCGCGATGCCCTACCTCAATGCCGTGATGCACGAGGCCTCGTTCAACCCGGCGGCCCCGACACTGACTTACATGGACGGGTATCGCTTCATCGTGCTGTACCCCCAACGCATTGCGGTCGCCAAGGCCGACGACCTGGTGGACGGGTGGCGGGTTCTGGAGTCCATTCGCCGACGGGCCAACCAGGCCTGGGCGCGGCGCGCGGAGATCGAGCCGTCCTATGAACGGCGCGAAAAGCCCCCGGCCCTGGAGATATTCAAACGCCTACCCAAGACCAACTGCGGCGCCTGCGGCCAGAAGACCTGCTTGGCCTTCGCGGTCGCTGTGTACATAGGCAACGTCCCGGCCACCAGGTGCGGTCCGGTGTTCGGAGGACGGTTCTCGCATCTCAAGGATGCCCTGGTTGAAATCTGTGCTGGCCTGGGAGCGATGGATGTGGATGATGCCCCGGCGGGGGTCTTAAAGACGAGAGACGAATGATCTGCCTGATGAGGAGAAGGCGATGAAGAAGCTGCAAATCCTGGGCCCCGGTTGCCCCAAGTGCAGGCAACTGGCCGCCAACACCGAGGCCGCGGCCAAGGCGATGGGCCTGGAGTACGAGCTGGTCAAGGTCACCGACCTGCGGGAGATCATGGCCTTCGGCGCGATGATGACCCCCGCGCTGGCCGTGGACGGTGTGGTGAAGGTCACCGGCAAGGTGCCGGACGTCGAGGCCATCAAGGCCCTGCTCCTGCTGGCCTAGGCCCAGCCTCAAGGAAACTGCCCATGAACAAGACCTGGAAGGTCCTGGCCGTCGCGGCCCTGGTGGTGGCGGTGGTGGTCGTAGTGCTTCAAAAGCGAGCTGGCAGGCCTTCGACGCCGCCGGAGCCGTCACCCCCGCCGCGGACCTCCCAACCCGCTCTCCCTGTGGCCTCGACCGCGCGGGTTCCCTCGGCCTCGTCGCCGGGGAGTCAGTCTGCCACGGCCTTGGTGCCTGCCAGCGAACCGGCTGGGGAGGCTGCGGCCCTGCCGCGCCTGGTGGACTTGGGGGCGGGGCAGTGCATCCCCTGCAAGGCGATGGCGCCCATCCTCGAGGAGCTTCGCCTGCAGTATGCCGGGCGCCTTCGGGTGGAGTTCTACGACGTCTGGCAGGACCCCGACATCGGCAAGAGCTTCGGCATCCGGCTGATTCCCACGCAGATCTTCTTCGACGCCGAGGGCAACGAACGGTTCCGGCACGAGGGGTTCATGTCGCGCCAGGACATCCTCAACAAGTGGGCCGAGCTCGGCGTGAATCTTGAGCACCCCACCAAGTAGGTCTCCGCACAGGGAGCTGAGGCATGGAATACCTGTTCACCCTGCTGAGCCGCGCCGTGGAGGGCGCCCCCGCGGTGGCGCTGGGCGGGTCGTTTGTCTGGGGGGTGCTCAGCATCCTGCTCAGTCCCTGTCACCTGGCGAGCATCCCGCTGATCGTGGGCTACATCGACCAGCAGGGGCGGATGTCCCCCCGCAGGGCCCTGGCGATCTCGACGCTCTTTGCCGCCGGCATCCTGCTCACCATCGCCTTGGTGGGGGCGGTCACGGCCGCGGCGGGGCGGATGCTGGGCGATCTCGGTGCGTATGGCAACTACATGGTGGCCGCGATCTTCTTCGTGGTCGGCTTGCACCTGCTGGGTGTGATTCCCATACCTTGGACGGGCCCCGGCAAGGTCGGGATGGAGCGCAAGGGCCTGCTGGCAGCGTGGGTCCTGGGCCTTGTCTTCGGCCTAGCCCTCGGGCCGTGCACGTTCGCCTACATGGCGCCGATGTTGGCGGTGACGTTCCGCCTGGCCGCCAGCCGCCTGGCCTATGGGCTGGTGCTCCTGGCGGCCTATGGGCTGGGGCACTGCTCCGTGATCGTCCTAGCAGGGACCAGCGCCGGGTGGGTGCAGAACTACCTGAACTGGAACGAGCGCTCCAAGGGCGCGGTGATCGTCAAGCGCGTCTGCGGGGTGCTGATCCTGGCTGCGGGGCTGTACCTGGTCTACATCGCGCGGTGACCATCGAGACCCTCGCGCAGTGCAAAAGGAATGCAGGCTATGGCGACTGAAGCGTGCGTCACGAAGAAAGCCCAGGGCCTTAACGTCTTCGAGAAGTACCTGACGGTGTGGGTGATCCTGTGCATCATCGGCGGGATCGTGCTGGGCAAGGTTGCCCCCGGCTTCGCCAAGACGCTGGACGGCGTGGCGATCTATGTCGGCGAGGCGCCGGTGGTGTCCATCCCCATTGCGATCTGTCTGTTCCTGATGATGTACCCCATCATGGTGAAGATCGACTTCGCCGAGGTCATCAAGGCCGGCAAGAGCGTCAAGCCGGTCGGGCTGACGCTCTTTGTGAACTGGGCCATCAAACCCTTCACCATGTACGCCATCGCGATCTTGTTCCTGGGCGTTCTGTTCCTCGGGTTCATCGGCCCGGACGCCGTGGACTACGTCAAGATGCCTCTGGGCATGCACGACCTGCCGGTCGGCGCGACGCACGGCGCGGGCACGGGTGTCCTGCACGAGGGCACCAAGATGCTCCAGGTGCCGCTGTGGCGCAGCTACCTGGCCGGGTGCATCCTGCTGGGCATCGCGCCCTGCACGGCCATGGTGCTGGTGTGGGGCTACCTGGCCAAAGGCAATGACGGCCACACGCTGGTCATGGTGGCCATCAACTCCCTGACGATGCTGGTGTTCTACGGCCCGTTGGGCGGGTTCCTGCTGGGGGTCGGCCGGCTGCCCGTACCGTGGCAAGCCCTGCTGCTGAGCATCGCAATCTACGTCGCCTTGCCGCTGGTAGCGGGGTACTTCTCGCGGAAGTGGCTCATCGCCACCAAGGGCGAGGCGTGGTTCACGGAAAAGTTCCTCCACGTGTTGACGCCGATCACGATCCTCGCGCTGCTGGCGACGCTGGTGCTGCTGTTCAGCTTCAAGGGCGAGGTGATCCTGTCCAACCCCCTGACGATCGTGTGGATTGCTGTGCCGCTGTTCATCCAGACGAACTTGATCTTCTGGATTGGCTATGGACTGAGCAAGCCGCTCAAGTTGACCTACGAGGACGCCGCTCCCTCGGCCATGATCGGGGCGTCCAATCACTTCGAGGTCGCCATCGCGACGGCTACAATGCTCTTTGGACTCTCGTCGGGGGCGGCGTTGGCCACCGTCGTCGGCGTGCTGATCGAGGTGCCCGTCATGCTGATGCTGGTCAAGATATGCCTGAAGACCCAGCGCTGGTTCGACGCGCCGGGGCGTCCCGTGGCCGCCGGCCAGGAAAGTATGTCTCCATGAACACCACAGCCGATCGAGCCGAGGCGGTCTTCCGAGAAGGTTTCAACTGTTCCCAGTCCGTGCTGTCCTGCTGCGGCGAGCGGTTTGGCCTGGACCGCCAGACAGCCTTCCGCATGGGCGAGGCCTTCGGCGGGGGCATGGGCCGGATGGGCCTGACGTGCGGCGCCGTCACAGGCGCTTTCATGGTCATCGGCCTGAAGCACGCCAAGCTCACCCCGGACGATCAGTCCTCGCGGGAGAAGTCGATCCAGTTGGTGCGGCGTTTTCGCCAGGCCTTCGAGGCACGCCACGGCTCGATCTCCTGCAGGGAGCTCCTGGGCTGCGACATCAGCACACCCGAAGGCTACCAGCAGGCCGTCGACCGCCGGCTGTTCCGCGAAGTCTGCCCGAAGCTGGTGCGTGATGCGGCCGAGATTATCGAGCAACTGCTGTGGACGAACGAGGACATGGCCCCATGACCAAAGACAAAGACACGCACGAGCTCGTGAAGAAGGCGTATGGCGAGGTCGCGCGCCAACAGTCCTCCTGCTGCGGGCCTGCGCCAAGCGGCGGGTGCGGGGGTCAGCCGTATGCGGTCGCGGATCAGCCCGTGCCCGAAGCCGAGCTGGGGCTGTCCTGCGGCAATCCGCTGGCCTTCGGGCACATCCGCGAGGGCGACGTGGTGCTGGACTTAGGCAGCGGGGCGGGCAAGGATGTGTTCCTGGCGGCCCAGAAGGTTGGCCATGCGGGCAAGGTGATCGGCGTGGACTTCACCCCGGAGATGCTTTCCCTGGCCCGCGAGAACGCCGTGAAGTTCGCCGCGGCCACCGGCCTGGCGAATGTGGAATTTCGTGAGGGGCACATCGAGAACCTGCCCGTGGAAGACGGCTCGGTGGACGTGGTGATCTCCAACTGCGTCATCAACCTCTCGCCCGACAAGCCTGCGGTCTTCCGAGAGGTCCACCGCGTGCTGAAGCCCGGGGGGCGGATGGTCGTCGCCGACTTGGTGCTGAACCGCCCGCTGCCGCCTCGGTTCAAGGACGACGCCGATCTCTACGCCGCCTGCATTGCCTGGGCGGCCCTGCGAGAGGATTACCTCCAAGCCATCCGCGATGGGGGGTTTGCCCGCGTCGACCTCCTCGCGGAGCGCACCTAC
>JALHTV010000015.1 GCA_022866005.1 Phycisphaerae bacterium | reverse complement strand
GTTGGACATTGCGATGCACCTGATGGACAACTTCCACCCCGTCTCGGTCGACGGCCTGGCCGTCAACAAGCTCGCCCGCCAGCGTGCCAGCTGGAGCGAGTGGGAATGGGGCTGCTACGACAAGAAGCGCATGGACGTGGAGGACTTCGCTGCCGCGCTGGTGCGGTTCGCCAATGGCGCCGCCCTGGTGCTGGAGTGCAGTTGGATGCTCAACACCAAGGCCCGGGAGGAGTACCGCCTGGACCTGTTTGGCACCCAGGCCGGGGCGAGCTGGCCCGGCTGCGAGTACCTTGAGCACACCCGCCACGACTACGTCCACACCCAGATCGCCCTCCGCGAGCCCAAGGAAACGCCCTACCAGGCCGAGATTCGCCTGTTCACCCAGGCCATCCTGCACCAGACACCGGTGCCCGTGCCGCCCCAGCAAAGCCGCTGCGTCATCGCTGCCCTCCAGGGCCTGTACAAGTCCCACCGCCTCGGCCGATCGGTCAAGCTCCCCCTGTCAGTGCGCTAGACCTCAAGCCGATCCCCCCTTCCAGGCATTTTTCTCTGCCCCCAGGCCTATCGGTCATGCCCCCGGGGCCTGGGATAAGTACCGGTTATGCGCCTCCGGGCGTGGCCCCACAGGCCGGCCGGAGAGCCTTCCATATATAACGCTCTCCTGCGCAATCGGTTAGCGAGATCACCTTCGCGGCGTTCAGGCCGAAAGCCTTACTCGGACCCCTGGCCGCTAGAAGCTGCCCTTCACACCAGGCCCGGATCGCCTAGCCCGCCGAGGCGTCGGCAAACCACCAAGGCAGACCATTTTCTGTTGCATGGTCTGCGTCCGTGCGTACACTCATTCCATTAGTGGCACGTATCTTGCGAACTCACATCCGGTCCAGCCAAAGCGACCGACACGCGCATGGCCACAGTCACACATGACGACAGGTGTTTTCTTGTAGACGGCAAGCCTATCTGGCTGGTGAGCGGATCGGTGCACTACTTCCGCACCCCAGCGGCCTTGTGGCCTGATCGGCTGCTTAAGGCCAAGCGCGCCGGGCTGAACTGCATCGAGACCTATGTCCCGTGGAACTTCCACGAGCCGGTTGAGGGCGCCTGGCAGTTCAGCGGGGACCACGATGTGGCGGGCTTTGTGCGACTCGCGGGGCAGATGGGGCTCTATGTCATCCTGCGGCCGGGGCCTTACATCTGTTCTGAGTGGGACTTCGGCGGGCTGCCGGGCTGGCTGACGACCAAGCCGGGCATCGCCTACCGCACCGCCAACGCCGCCTTTACGCACTACTACGACAAGTACTTCCGCCAAGTCCTGCCGCGCCTGGCCGAGCTGCAGGTCACCCGCGGCGGCAACATCATCCTGATCCAAAACGAAAACGAGTACACCTTTACCACGATGCCCGACCGGCTGAACTACTTGGAGTTCATCAGCCAGCTCATCCGGCGGTACGGCTTCGAGATCCCGATCATCAACTGCAACCTGTTTTCCGATCCCCCCTTGCCTGACAGCATCGAGACCGTCAACGCCGGCGACGGGGTGGTGCAGTCGCTCAAGCGGATGCGTCTCCACCAGCCGGACCGTCCGCTGCTGGTGACGGAGTTCTGGCCCGGCTCGTTCGATGCCTGGGGCGGCAGCCACCGCACCCGCGATGCCCGCGAGACGGCCCGGCGGGCGATGGAGATCCTGGGCTGCGGGGCGCAGTGCAACTACTACATGTTCTACGGCGGGACCAACTTCGCCTACTGGGGCGCTCGCCTGGAGACGCACCAGGCCACCTACCAGACCACCAGCTACGACTTCGACGCCCCCCTGGCCGAGGGCGGCGGCCTGACCGAGAAGTACTACACCACCCGACTGGTCAACATGCTCGCCAACCACATGGGGCCCTGGTTCGCCCAGGCCGCCATGGACGAGCCGGGGGTAACCCTCCACGACACCACGGGCGTGCTGAACACCTCCGGCCCGCTTGGCCGCTGGGCAATCGTGACCAACAACGGTCGCTCCGAAATCACCACAGCCCGCCTCTCGCTGCCCAACGGCAAGGACCTCACCGTGCCTTTAGAGCCGCTGGGCGCCGCGGCCGTGCCGGTGGGACTGAAGCTCAACCAAGGCCTCACACTGGACTACACCAACTGCACGCCGCTGGGCCTGTTCGGCGAGCGTGTGTTGGTGCTGCACGGCCCGGCCGGCTGGGAGGTGCAGGTCAGCGTCAACGGCGCGGAGTTGCGGTCGCAGGTGCCGGGCGGGCAGCAGCCGACCCTCGTCGAGCACCAGGGCCTGGTCGTCGTTCTTGTCAGCAGCGACCTGGCCATGCGGACCTGGCTGGTGAATGAGGCGCTGGTCTTCGGGCCGCGCTTCGTGGGTGAGACGATCGAAGACGCCGAGCCGGATGGGACCGATCCGTATTGCTCCCTGGCGTTGGCCGAGGGTAAGCTTACCTATCACAAGCCCAAGCCCGTCTCGCGCACCCCCGCACCACCGAGGCTGAGCGCCTGGCAGCGCATCAGCGTCTGCCGCGAGCCGGTGGGCCGCGACGTGGCCTGGGAGAAGATCGACCGTCCCCGCACCGCCGAGGCCCTGGGCCAACCCTACGGGTACGTGTGGTACCGCGTGGACTTCCAGGATGTCCCCCCCGGCCGCAAGCAGCTATTCCTGCCGGACTGTGCCGACCGCGCCACTCTGTATTTCAACGGCAAGCTCCTGGGCACCTGGGGCCGCGGCCCCGAGGCCGTGCGCACGCCCATCCCGGCGACCTTCCGGGCCGGCAAGAACGTACTGACGGCCCTGGTGGACAACTTGGGCCGGATGAAGGACGGCCCGGAGTTCGGGGAGCTCAAGGGCCTGTATGGGCACATCTACGATGCCGAGCCGGTGCCGATCAAGTTCAAGCTCCAGCGCGCCGAGGGCTTCCCGCGGCGGATCATCCCGCGCCAGCATCTCGGGGCGGTGCCGACCCTGGAGCGCCTGCCCGTCTGGGAGGCGGTGGCGCCGGTTCCGCTGATGCGTGTGACTCGCCTGCACCTGTCCTTTGCGAACGTCCCCCACCCCCTGGCCATCATGTGCAACGAGCGGACAGCAGGGTTCTTCCCGAGCGCCCACGCCAACTTCGGGGACGTGACGTTGGGCGCGGAGCTGAAGAAAGGGCGGAACGTCCTGAAGGTGCTGCTGTGGGGCGATGCGACGGCGGGGATATTGGAGAACTTCTGCCTGTATAGTCTGAATGAGTCCCTGTCGCAGAAGGCCCGCTGGAGCTTCCGGGCGCTGGCGCTGCCGACTCGCGGCGGGCACATCGTGGGCAAGGACCAGCCCGCCTGGTACGTGGCGAAGTTCACCTGCGATGAGCGGGGCGTGCCGCTGTTCCTGCACATCGCCGGGGCCAAGAAAGGCCAGATCTTCGTGAACGGACACAACGTCGGGCGGTTCTGGACGATCGGCCCCCAGGAGTACTATTATCTACCGGCGTGCTGGCTGCAGCACGCCAACGAGTTGATGCTGTTTGAGGAGCAAGGTAACATTCCGCGGCGGTCGTGGCTGGAATTCCGCCCGGGCGGCCCGTATCGTGAGTAGCCAGGATCGCAGCGAGGGCCCTGCGGAGGCCTGTTGTGGGCGGCGGCGGAAAAAGCTTGAAACCCTCCGCGGGCACCGTTAGTATAAGTGACACATAGTGAGTTACTTCCGACATTTCGCGTGTGAGCGGCCCTCTCACGTCGCCGGAGACAACATGAAGCTGGACCACACAAGGGGACGATTATGCATACGGTAACGAAGAAAGAGCTCGTTGACCGCATCGCCGACAAGACCGACGTCACGCGGGTAGTGGTCAAGCGGATCGTCCAGAGCTTCCTCGATGAGATCATCGAGGAGCTGGGGCGGGCAAACCGCCTGGAGTTCCGCGACTTCGGCGTGTTCGAGACCAAGCACCGCGCCGCTCGCATGGCCCAGAACCCCAAGACCCTGGAACGCGTCCAGGTCCCGCCCAAGCGGACGGTCAAGTTCAAGGTCGGCCGGCTGATGAAGCTGAAGCTCCAGCAGTCGGTCAGCGGCAGGACGGGCTAGCGGCCTGGCCCCTGCATCCGTGCGGCGCCGGTACGGCCGGCCGACGCAGCGTCGGCCCACACCATGGGCAGGCGCTGGACTGGCCGTTGCCCAGGCGGCCTTGCGTCATGATTCGTAGTCCATCCCGGGGGACTGCTGGAAACTCAACCGATAGCATCGAAGCGGTGTGTCGCCTCCCCTGCCACGTCTAGCCGGGTCCCCAGGGCCGTTTTGTTACCGCTTGCTTGCATTGCGGGGCGGACCTATCATGGTTCTTGCCGTGCTAGGTGGGGCGCTAGCGGTGCCCTGATTCCCGAGCAATCGGGATGACCCGAAATCCGCTTTCGCGGGGCTGAATGCTTCGCCGAGGGCCTTGAGCGGCAGGAAAACCCCTCGGGCTGGGCGGCGTCGAAGGCTGGGTCCTCTGCAACGCAGACGCGTGAACTTGGTCAGGTCCGGAAGGAAGCAGCCATAAGCGACCTGTCGGCGTGTGCCGGAGGGCAACCTAGCTGGAGCTGGCCCGTTCGGTGGGCCCCGTCGCCAAGTTTCGACGCGAAGTGCACGGCATTGTTTTTGACTCATACCCCTCCGCCGCGCCGCCAGGCGTCGCGGAGCATCACGGAACCGTCGCATGGCTGACTATCTCGTCCTGGCACGCAAGTATCGCAGCGAGACGTTCGACCAGGTGGTCGGTCAGGAGCCGATCGCCCGCACGCTGGTCCACGCGATCGAGTCCAGCCGCGTTGCCCACGCCTACCTGTTCACCGGCACGCGCGGGGTGGGCAAGACGACCATGGCCCGCATCCTGGCCAAGGCGCTCAACTGCCTGTCGGTCGACGCCCCCACGCCCAACCCCTGCAATCGCTGCGACGCCTGCCGTTCCATCGCCCGCGGGGACGACATCGACGTAGCCGAGATCGACGGGGCCAGCAACCGCGGCATCGACGAGATCCGCCAGCTCCGCGCCAACGCCATCCTGCGCCCCGCCCGCAGCCGCTACCGCCTGTACTACATCGACGAAGTCCACATGCTCACCCGCGAGGCCTTCAACGCCCTGCTCAAGACGCTGGAGGAGCCGCCCGGCCACGTGAAGTTCATCTTCGCCACCACCGAGCCCGAAAAGGTCCCCCCCACCATCCTCTCGCGCTGCCAGCGCTTCGACTTCCGCAACATCCCCACGCGGAAGATCGCCGAGCACCTGGCCGCCATCTGCAAGGCCGAGGCAGTCCACGCCGACGCCGACGCCCTGTTCCGCATTGCCCGCGCCGCCAGCGGCTCCATGCGCGACGGCCTGAGCCTGCTGGACCAGCTCCTGGCCGGCGGCGGGGCGGTCAGCGACGCCGAGGCCGTTCGCCTGCTCGGTGTGCCCGCCGATGAGCGGACCATCGCCATCGCCCGCGCGATCGCCGACGGCAGCGCCGCAAGCGCCTTGGCGGAGCTGGCGGGCGTGCTGGACTCGGGCGTGACCCTCGTCTCGGCCGCGCACGCCATCGGCGACGCCTTTCGACACATGATGCTGATCTCCACCTGCGGTGCCGACAGCGATCTGGTGGAGCTGGCCGACACGCAGCGCCACGAAGTAGCGGAGCTAACCAAGCGCTTCTCGCTGCCGGCGCTGGTGCAGGCGGTGGGCATTCTCGCCACACTGGCCCGTAACCTGCGCACCAGCTCGCTCGCCCGGCCGCTGCTGGAGGCGGGGCTGGTGCGACTGGCTGAGGCCGACAAGTTCATCGACCCCGACAGTCTCATCGAGCGTCTCGAGGCCCTGAGCACCGCCCGCCCTGTGGCGCGTCCCGCCGCTGCCGCCAGCAGTCCCAAGCCGGCCGCACCAATCCCGTCAACCCAGGCATCACCCCAACAGAGGATTGCGCCCCCCGCCCCTGCCGCTGAGGCTGCCCCGCCGGCGCTACAGTGGGAGGTCCCGTGGCTCGCTGCCAACTGGGCGCTGGTCGTCCAGGCGCTGATGGGCAGCCGGCAGATGCAGGTAGCGGGACTGATCGCCCCCGCCAAGCCCACCGCCTTCGCCGACGGGGTGCTGACGCTGGCCTTCGACGCCAGCCACGAGACGCTCCGCAGCCGATGCGCCGCGCAGATGGACGGGGCGATCGCCGCGGCCCTTTCGGCGCTTGCCGGGCGGCAGATTACCTGCCGCTACCAGGCGGTCGGCGCCGGTGAGCACGCCGCGCCCAACCGCCCGGTGTTCGGCGGGCTGAGCACCGCGGAGAAGAACGCCGTCGGCAAGGACCCCTCTGTCCAAGCCGTGATGGGCTTGTTCGGCGGTGAGGTGGTCGACATCCGCAAGGACAACGCCCAGCCGGCGGGGCCCGAGGAATCGTGATCCAGTCCGCCGCAGCCCCCCGGAGTGAAGGGACACTGGGATGTTCAGCGACCTTGGAAAGATGATGAAGCTCGCCGGTGAGATGAAGCGGCGGCTGCCGGAGGTGCAGGCTCGCCTGGCGGCCAGCGAGTACACCGCCGTCGCCGGCGGCGGAGTCGTCACCGCGACGGTCAACGGCAAGATGCACCTGGTGGCGGTGCGGATCGACCCGGCCGTGCTCGCGGAGGCCGACGCGGCGATGCTGGAAGACCTTCTCAAGGCCGCCATCTCCGCCGCCCAGGGCAAGGCCGCTGCCGCCGCGGCCGAGGCCATGAGGGAGTTGACCGGCGGCCTGCCCATGCCGGGCCTGGAGGGGATGCTCGGATGACTGCCTACAGCGAGACAGTCCAACGATTGATGGCCGAGCTGGGCAAGCTACCCGGCATCGGGGCCCGCACGGCGGAGCGGTTGGCGTTTCACCTGCTCAAGTGCAGCGAGGCCGAGGCGATGGCGCTGGCCGACGCCATCCGCGACGTCAAGCAGCGGGTGCACCCCTGCAAGGTCTGCTTCAACCTGGCCGAGGGCGAGCTCTGCACCGTCTGCGCCGACCCGCGCCGGGACACCAGCCTGCTGTGCGTCGTCGAGCAGCCCAAGGACCTGCTGGCCCTGGAGTCTACCGGCGCCTACCGCGGCGTCTACCACGTGCTGATGGGGCACATCGCACCGCTGGAGGGCATCGAGGCGGAGGACTTGACCCTTGAGGCGCTCGCCCGGCGGGTCAAGGGCGGCGGCATCAAGGAAGTGATCCTGGCGACCAACCCCACCGTCGCGGGGGACGGCACGGCGCTGCACATCGCCTCACTGCTGGCGGGGACCGGTGTGAAGTTCACGCGCCTGGCGCGCGGGCTGCCCGCCGGCGGTCAGATCGAATACGCCGGCAGGAGCATCCTGGCCGACGCGATCAACGAACGCCGGCAGATGTGACCTGTCCCGTCATCGCGCTCACCTGGCGCAAAGGACTGCGCACGCATCCGTTGGGCACCCCAGGTACCCGCGGCGTTGCCAATTCCACCCATCAGGGCGTAAAATGGGTACAGCATGAGGCTCGACACGTCGCAGCAACTCCGACTCGAACAGCGGATGAAGCTGGCCCCGAGGCTCATCCAATCGATGGAGATCCTCCAGCTTCCGATGCTGGCCTTGCAGGAGCGGATCCAGGCAGAGCTTCAGTCGAATCCCGTGCTGGAGCTGCGCGATCCTGGGGTGGACGAAGAGGCTCCAATGGAGCGCGACGAGGAGGTCAACCCCTCCGGCGAGCGGGACCTGGTGGTCGAAGGGGCCAAGGACCGCAGCGAGGACTTCCAGCGCCTGGACGACTTCGCGGACGAGTACGGCGGGGAGTTCGCCCGCCGCGAGGCCCCGACGCGCCGCCGCCCCCCCAGCGGGGAGCGCGACCGCAAGATGGACGCCATGGCCAACGCCCCCGCCCCCGAGCAGTCGCTCGACGACTATCTCCTGCAGCAGTGGTCCTTTATCGAGACCTCCGACCCGCTGCGCACGGCCGGTCGGCTGATCATCAACTTCATCGACGCCGACGGCTACCTCCGCACGCCCCTGGAAGAGCTGCCCAAGCAGACCAACGAGCCGGTGCCCCTGGCCGACCTCCGTGCGGCCTTGGCGCTGGTGCAGACGCTCGAACCGCCCGGGGTGGGCGCCCGCGACCTGCGCGAGTGCCTGATGCTCCAACGGGCGGCCGAGGCCTCGGCGGGGGCGGACGTGGTGCTGGAGATGGCCCTGGTGCAGCGGTTTCTACCGGACATCGAGAGGAACCGCCTGCCGCAGATCGCCAAGCGCACGGGCAAGAGCATTCAGGAGATCAAGGCCGCCATCGGCAACCTGTCGCGCCTCAACCCCCGGCCCGGCTCCTTGGTGGGCAGCCGGACCGTGCCCATCATCACCCCCGACGTGTTCGTGGAGCTCCAGGCCGCCGGGGAGGTCAAGGTCACCCTGTCGGACGGCAGCCAGCCGGGACTGGTCATCTCCAAGAGCTACCGCAAGATGGCCCGCGACCGCTCCACCGACCGCCAGGCCCGGCAGTTCATCGTGAAGAACATCCGCTCGGCCCAGTGGCTCATCGGGGCCATCGAGCAGCGGCGCCAGACGGTCCGCCGCGTGGCCGAGGAGGTGTTCAAAGTCCAGCGGCAGTTCCTGGAGGACGGCCCCGAGGCGCTGAGGCCCCTGCCGATGGCCGACATCGCCGGCAAGGTCGGCGTGCACGTGGCCACGGTCAGCCGGGCGGTGGCGGGAAAGTACGCCCAGACGCCCGTGGGCATCTACCCGTTGCGGATGTTCTTCTCCGGCGGCACGACCACGGCCGACGGGCAGGACATGGCCTGGGACGCGGTGAAGGTCAAGCTCCGCGAGGTGATCGACGCCGAAGACAAGTCCGCCCCGCTCAACGACGATGAACTGGCCGAAGCGCTCAAGAAACACGGGCTGGACATCGCCCGCCGCACCGTGGCCAAGTATCGCAAGCTCCTGAACATCCCCCCGGCCCGCAAGCGGCGGCAATTCTGAACACCCGTCGCCAGTCGCCGGAAAGCAAGCTTCCCGCCGCACTCCTGC
>JALHTV010000163.1 GCA_022866005.1 Phycisphaerae bacterium | reverse complement strand
GGCGTTGGCGTGGGGCGTGTCGCCGGGGTTCAGCAGGTTCTCGCCCTGGTCGGTGCACATCGACCAGTTGGTGTGCTTGCCCGAGCCGTTGATGCCCGCAAACGGCTTTTCGTGCAGCAGGCAGGTCAGGCCGTGGCGGCTGGCGACCTTCTTGAGCATCTCCATGATGAGCATCTGGTGATCGGCGGACAGGTTGGCCGTCTCGAAGACCGGTGTGATCTCGTATTGGCCTGGCGCCACCTCGTTGTGCCGCGTCTTGATCGGCACGCCCAGGCGGATCAGCTCGTATTCCATCTCGCCCATGAAGGCCAGCACGCGCTCGGGGATGCTGCCGAAGTACTGGTCCTCCAGCTCCTGGCCCTTGGGGGGGCGGGCGCCGAACAGCGTCCTGCCGGTGTTCACCAGGTCCGGGCGGGCGAAGTAGAAGTGCTTGTCGATCAGGAAGTACTCCTGCTCGGCCCCGACGGTGGTGAAGACCCGCCGGGCCGTGGTGTTGCCGAACAGCCGCAGCACGCGCATCGCCTGGCGGCTGAGGCCGTCCGCGGAGCGCAGCAGCGGGGTCTTCTTGTCCAGGGCGTCACCGGTCCAACTGACGAACATCGTGGGGATCACCAGCGTGGCGCCGTTGGGATTGTCCAGGATGAAGGCCGGGCTGCTGGGGTCCCAGGCCGTGTAGCCGCGGGCCTCGAAGGTCGCCCGCAACCCGCCGGAGGGGAAGCTGCTGGCGTCCGGCTCGCCGCGGACCAGCTCCCTCCCGCTGAACTCCGCCACCGCGCCGCCGCTGGCGGAGGGGGCGATGAAGCTGTCGTGCTTCTCGGCGGTCAGGCCGGTCATCGGCTGGAACCAGTGCGTGAAGTGCGTCGCGCCGTGCTCCACGGCCCAGTCTTTCATAGCCACCGCAATGGCGTCGGCCACCTCGCCGGCCAGTTCCGCACCGGCGTCGATGGTGTTCTGAAGGGCCTCGAAGACCGGCTTGGGCAGCCGCTCGCGGCGGACGTCCTCATTGAAGACGTGCTCGCCATAGACGTCCTTGAGGGACCGAGCGCGGTAGTCCACGACCCCGCCGGCCGGGCTGGTCTGCAAGATGGCCTCGATGGCGGCTTGTCGGGCATTGGGGGCGTTCATAACGTGTCCTGTGCCCTGGGGGCGGCTAGGGTGTTCCTGAGGGCTCGCTGACTACATAGCCCCGCAGCCGCCATTGTGCAAGACCACACTGCGGCCAGCCCCCAGGCTCAGGACGCAAAAAACACCGCGGGCGGACCCGAGGGTTAGGCCCGCCCATGGTGACCTGCGATCCGCGCGATCCGCCGCCGCTAGCGCCGCCGACGCCGCAGGGCCAAGGCCCCACAGGCCAGCACGCCGAGCGTGGCCGGCTCGGGGATGCAGATCGTCTTGATGACGATTTCCTCAATGTGCGTGCAGTAGGCCAGCTCGAAGGTGATCCACTCCCCGCGGGGGTTGGGCACGATCTGGAGCAGGCCGTTGTAGGTGTACCAATCGCCGCTGTGCTTCACAGGGGTGTATGGCGGCGCCAGTACTGTGCCGGGCGGATTGGTCGTCGGGGGGTTGCCCGCCGGTGTGGGCGACTTGTCCGACGTCATCTGCCAGAAGACCAGCTTGTAGAGCTCCGGCTCAGGATTGTTGGGAATCCAGATGCTGACCGTTCCGCCGTTTTGCCCGTCCGCCCCGATGTGCCAGGTCCAGTCCTCATTGCCGTCCGGCCCCGTGGTCTGCACGATATGGGCGTTGGTCGCCGTCATCCACGGTGCGGCGGACATGGGATTACTGGGATCGCAATAGGGGTTCTCAAACGGGTTCGCCACCACGAAGAGCGTGCCTGAACTCGCCGTGGCCTCCCAGTACTGGGAGGTCTGATTGGGCAGTCCCGGATCCCAGGGTGGCGGGTTGAGATCCTTGGCCATGGCCGCCGGCGCGAGCAACGCCACGGCCAACAGTGTGAGCAATGTTCCTCTGTTCATCCGATCTACTCCTCTCTTTACCCGAGCTGCTTGAGGGACGACGACCCCGTGTTCCGATAGGCCGACGTCTGAGCTCCTACCTGCCTCCGTTAATGAAATGACATCACAAGATTCCGGCTATGTGTCACCAGGCCAGCCGGGGCAAGGACTGTGAGTCCCTGAGCGTTGCCCCTGCTGTTGAGCGCATATTGGCTTGCTCTAGTGGAGCGTAGAGCCAGCCGGAATCAGATCGAACCTCCACTGCGTAAGGGGTCATTATAACAGGCACTTGCCCCGGCGCATACTCCAATCCCGCGCGACCGACCAGCCCGACCAGCCGCCTTGCTGAAAGACCCAGGTAGAAAAGGAGTTACGGCTTTCAGACCCGTCTGGACTTTTTTCCGGGCACCTGGGCGTGTTTCTTCACAACGCCGCTGATTGTTCCCAGTTTTCTGCGGCGGCGGCGCGGCCTGCGAAGGGCGGTCACTGGAGCTTGATGGCCTCGGTGGGGCAGCTCTGGGCCGCCTCTTTGCAGGCGGCCTCCTGGTCGGCGGGCACCGGATTGGCCTTCACGACGGCGATGCTGTCACCATCCAGCTCAAAGACCGCCTCGCACACCTGAACGCACACCCCGCAGCCGATGCACGCCTCGCGATCTACAATGGCCTTCATAGGCGTCTCTCCGCTTGCACCATCCTAGGGACCTTCGCCCCATCGATGCAACCGGCGGGTTCACTGGCGAGCCGCCGGTGCCGCAGCCCGTGGCGGCCTGTCGCACCGGCGATATACTGGGCTCCTCGGCCGTCACGCGCGCCGCATGCGGCGCCGAGTGGCGGCGGTTGGGTGAGTCGGCATGAAGGAGGTCGTCATACTCGTCGGCATGCCCGGGTCCGGCAAGACGCACTACTGTCGCACGGGCCTGCCCCACCACGTCCGCGCTAGCCAGGACGAGGGGCCCAGGCACTTCGCCGGTGTGTTCGCCAAATACCTGAAACTCCTGGAGGCCGGCACAGAGCAGGTCGTCGTCGATCGGACCAACCCCATGGCCGCCCAGCGCGCCCAGTTCGTCGCGGCGGCCCGGCAGCGGGGATACCGGGTGAGGATCATCCACTTCGACCTGCCGCGCGCCCTCTGCGAGCAGCGCATCCGCCAACGCAGCGGGCATCCCACGCTGGACGCCGGGCGCATGGCCCAGGCCATTAACCGCTACCTGGCCACCCTCGACGCGCCGCAAAGGGAGGAATGCGACGAGCTGCTCGTCCTGGAACCTCCAGGAGAGTGCTTGTCGCCGCGGGAGGCGAAGGAGTATATTCCCCCCACCGGTCTGGAGGGGTGACAGGTCTGGCCGGGGCTGTCGCGGCAGAGACCGACGAGGACGACTTCGTGATACAGACCAACCCATGCCGTCGGCTGTGGCTGGTGCTGCTGGTGGCGCTGGCGCTGCCGGCCTGCCAGGACTTCAAGTGGCCCCAGTGGACCATGCGCCCCGCCCGGCCAGCCACCACCGGGCCGGTGCCCTACCCCGTAACCCTGGTGCTGCCCAAGACCGTCAGCATCCACCCGTTCACGGGCATGCGGTCCTTCGATGACGCCGGTGGGATCACGGGCGTCGATGTCCGCCTCGAGGCCAAGGACTCTTACGGCGACACGACGCGGGCGTTCGGCGATTTCCACTTCGAGCTATACACCTACCGCCCCAACAGCCTCGACGCCAAGGACACCAAGATCGCCAGCTGGGACGTGCCGCTGACGGGCCCCAAGACCAACCTGCGCCACTGGGACAGCATCACACGCACCTACCAGTTCCGCCTCCAGTGGTCGCACCCCATCCCGGTCGGTGAGCGGTTCGTGCTGGTGGCGACGTTCTCCAGCCCGTACACCGAGCGCTTGTTTGCCGAGCGGGTGTTCGTCTCGGGACAGTAGCCCCAGCCGCCGACTTCACCCGGAGCCTGCCATGAGACACCGACTGCCCCTGGTCCTGCTGGCCCTGCTGCTGGCGGCGTGGCCGGTCGGCTGCAACCGCTCCCCGTTCACCCGCCAGCGCTACGAGACCCTCTACGTCGGCCAGCCAGACTGGGACGTCCGCAACGTCCTGGGCCGGCCGACCTACCAGGAGGCCGACGTCTGGACCTACGTGCACACCGACACCCCCTATTGCTGGGCCGTCATCTACTTCCGCGACGGCAAGGTCATCAGCAAGGACTGGTCCTACGAGCCGCTTCCAAGCCGCAAGACAGAACCCGGGGACTAAGGACCGGGCGTTGTGCCCAAAGGCAGCCGCCTACTGGCCACCCGGGCCCGAGGCCGGGGCGCTTGTCGGCTGAGAGGTCGGCTGGCTGGCGGGTTGAGAGGTCGCCTGGGAGGACGGCGCGGAAGTAGGCTGGGTGGTCGGCAGTCCCGCCGGCGTAGCGTCGGCAGCCAAGACGGTCCCCCGTTCGATCCCCAGCGGCCGCAGACTGCCGCGAGGGACCGGGGCGCCAGCCGCCCCCGAGGGCTCGGCTTCCAGAAGCGTCTTGAGGTAGCCGACCGTCCCCGCGGGGCCGGGGAGGGCAGCCGCCTGGGTGCTGGGGGCCGCCCCCTCGCGCTCCGAAGGGACACGGTACAGCGGCTCCCCCACCTGCGTCACCACACCGGGGGGCCGGTCGCCCCGCGGGCCGGGTGCGGCAGCCAGGGCGGGCATCACGCCGATCTGGTCCACGTCGCGTGCGGGGGCTGAGGTGCCGGGCGCCTGGCGCATCTGATCCGCGGGCCCCGGGAGGCTGCCGGACTTCTCTCGGCGGATGTAGACAGGGGCGTTCAGCATGCCCACCTGATCCCCGGGTCGCTCGGCACTAGCGGTCAGGCCGGGAGAGACCTCCGCACTTCCCTCGATGGCATTGAGCCTCCCCGCCTCTGCCGCGCCCGCCAGGCGCGGCTCGGCAGCGATTTGGACGGCTGGGCCCGTCTCGGCGGGCTTGCCGCTGTCCGCCATCAACGGGGCACCGGCGGGCTCCGCGCCCTTTTCTTCCGCGGCCTTCTCGCGCGCGACGGCCAGCCGCTTGGCCTCATCCCTGTGGGCGACCTTGTCCGACCAACTGGGCATCAGCGTGACGGTGACCGTCACCACCGCGCCGATGCCCACGGCGACAAGCACCAGCGCCGCGGTCGCCAGCGACGCCCAGTGGAGCCTCCAGCGGCTGGGCCTGGGGGTCGGGGCGACCAGTTGCAGGCGCTCGGCCCTGTCCATCACGGCGGCGGTGAAGCCCTCCGGGGCCTTGGCCGCCGGCAGCGAGCGGACGAGCTGGCGGGTGGCCCGCAGCGCCTCCAGCTCCCGCGCCAAGGCCGGATCGTCCCTCAGGGCCGCCTCAACGCGGCGGGCCTCGGCGTCGGACAGTTCCCCGTCCAGGTAGGCCGACAACTGCTCGGAGATGTTGTCCTTGTCGTCCATGGGCCTAGACCAAGTCGCTCAGGTGCTCCTTCAGCAGGCTGCGTGCCCGGTGCAGGCGGCTCTTGACCGTCCCCACCGGCAGCTCCAGCACGGCTGCGATCTCCGCATAGTCCATGTCCTCCATGTCGCGGAGGACCACGATCAATCGATGCTACTCGTCCAGCGCTTCCAGCGCCTCGGCCACGCGGGCAGCGGTCTCGGCGGCCATCACCTCGGCCTCAGGCGCCGGGTGCCGCCGCTGCGCCACCACCGCCACGGGCGCGGCGGACGCCTGGCCGTCGCAGTCGGCGCCCTCGCCCAGCGGCACGAACCGGATCCGCCCCTCGCGGCGGCGGTGCGACAGGACCAGGTTGGCCGCGATGCGGAACAGCCAGGTGTAGAACTGGCTGTGCCCGCGGAACTGATCCAGTTTTTGCAGCGCCCGCAGGAACACTTCCTGGGCCAGCTCTTCGGCGTCGGCCTGCCGGGGGCACATGCGCCAGATGAGGTTGAAGATCCGATCCTGGTACTTGGCCACCAGCAAGCCGAAGGCCTGCATGTCGCCTTTGCGGCAGCGGTCGACGAGCGCCAGGTCCTCGAAGGCAATCGTCTGCCCGCGAGCCGCCGCCCGGTCGTCCGCCACCAGTTTTGACGCTCGTTCGGTCACGGTGTTCCCTGGGCCCACCTGCCGCGCCGGACCCTCCACGTGGAGACTATATCACGAAACCGCCCGGGAGGGAGCACCCTTGGCGCGCGGGTCGGAGGTTGACGTGTCCGGCGTAGCCTTGGCGAAGCCGGAAGGTCGAAAGGTCGAGACCCGAAGGGAACAGCACCAAGTGCGTGGGCGGATTCAGGAACGAAAGCCCCGGCCGTCAGGCCGGGGATAGTGTCGGCAACACCCTGTGCGATGACCTCCCCGTGCTGACGCACGGGGCTTCCACACGGCGCCTCCCGCGACGCGTCGTGGCCGCGGGCACGATGGGCGCCTTCGTCGCTAGGTGCTCTCGTGGACTTCCTGCAACTTCTCTGCGGGGGCTTGCTTCGTGCCGGTGGCGGTGAACGTCAGGTGCTTTTCCTCGCCCTCGGGCACGTCGGCCACGGACACGACGACCTTGGCCGCGTCCTTGTACGCCCCGCGGAGGATCTCCTCGCTGATGGGGTCCTCGACGTGCTGCTCGATCGCGCGCCGCAGTGGCCGGGCGCCGAAGTCGGGGTTAAAGCCCTTGTCGATGAGGAACTGCCGGGCCGCTTCGGTAAGTTCCAGCTCCAGCCCGTGCTCGTCGGTGAGGCGCTGGCGGACCTTGCGCAGCTCGTAGTCCACGATGGTTTGCAGGTCGTCGCGGTAGAGCGCCTTGAAGACGATCACGTCGTCCAAGCGGTTGATGAACTCCGGCCGGAAGTGCCGCTCCACCTCCTTGTGGAGCATGTCCTTCATCTTCTCGTAGGTGGTCTCCTCGTCGCGCTTGCTGAAGCCGAAGCCGCCGCCGCTCTTGATCATCTCGGCGCCGATGTTGGTCGTCAGGATGAGGATCGTATTGCGGAAGTCCACCCGCCGGCCAAAGGAGTCGGTCAGGTGGCCTTCCTCCATGATCTGGAGCAGTGTGTTGAACACGTCGGGGTGGGCCTTCTCGATCTCGTCCAGCAATACGACCGCGTAGGGCCGGCGGCGAATGCGCTCGGTGAGCTGGCCGCCTTCCTCGTAGCCGACGTAGCCGGGCGGGGCGCCGATCAGCCGCGAGACGTTGTGCTTCTCCATGTACTCCGACATGTCGATCTGGACCAGGGCCTCCTCGTCCCCGAACATGAACTCCGCCAGCGCCTTAGAGAGCAGCGTCTTGCCGACCCCGGAAGGCCCGGCGAAGATGAAGCTGCCCATGGGGCGTCGGGGGTCCTTCAGGCCGGCCCGCGCGCGGCGGATGCTCATGGCGACCGCCTTAATGGCCTCGTCCTGGCTGACCACGCGCTTGTGCAGCTCACTCTCCAGCTCCAGCAACCGCTGGGCCTCTTCCTTCTCCAGGCGCGTCAGCGGCACGCCGGTCATCTTGGAGACCACCTCGGCGACGACTTCCTCGTCCACCGTGCCGCCGATCTCCTCGGTGCGATCCTTCCAGGCCCGTTGGAGCTCGTCCTTCTGGCCCCGGAGGCCCTCCGCCTTGTCGCGCAGCTCGGCCGCACGCTCGTAGTCGGCGTTCTTGACGGCCTCGTCCTTCTCGTTCTGGAGGCGGGTGATCTCGGCCTCCAGTTCCGACAGGTCCGGCGGGCGCTTCATGGTCTTGAGGCGCACGCGCGCCCCTGCCTCGTCGATGACGTCGATGGCCTTGTCGGGCTGGACGCGCCCGGTGATGTAGCGGCTGGACAGCTCGACCGCCTGCTCCAGCGCCCGGTCGCTGATGCGCACGCGGTGGTGGGCCTCGTAGCGGTCGCGCAGGCCGCGGAGGATGTCGAGGGTCTGCTCGCGGTTGGGCGGGTTGACGATGATCGTCTGGAACCGCCGCTCCAGGGCGCCGTCCTTCTCGATGTACTTGCGGTACTCGTCCATCGTCGTGGCGCCGATGCACTGGATCTCGCCGCGCGACAGCGAGGGCTTGAGCACGTTGGCCGCGTCGATCGCGCCCTCGGCCCCACCGGCCCCGACCAGCGTGTGCATCTCGTCGATGAACAGGATGACGTTCTTCGCGCGGCGGACCTCGTTCATGACGGCCTTGATGCGCTCCTCG